>VEPB01000581.1 GCA_012026715.1 Methylococcaceae bacterium
AGCAAGGTTTGTCGACCCTTCAGGGCATCGGCTTTGATCTCTGCGACCAGATTGCCCCGAGCGCGTCGCCACAGCACCACGACGCGACGCGCCCGATTCCATCCCGATAGTTGCAGCATGGCTCCCACCGCGTCGAAGCCCTGGCTGACCGGTTGCCAGCCTGTTCGACTCGCGCCGTGAGCACTGCCGCTCGATCAGGCGTTTGACCCCTCTCGTCTGACGCAGCTTGAACAGATGCCCTCGAACAGCCCCGAGACCTCAAGAAACTCCGCGAAGAAGGCCAACTGCCCCAGCGCCGTGGCGCTCCCGGCCTCATCCCAGCGCACCTGAAACCGGCCGCCGGGCGTGCTCAGGCGTAACTCGCCCCCATCTCGACCCTGTTCGACCAGGGCAGCATCGACCGCTTTCACCGGCGCTTTTTGCTCAAACTCCAATTCACCCATTGGGTGAGCCTCCTCTTCTACATCAAACCCGCGTCAGCCCTCAGTTTGCGGCAACTGCAGGGGGCGCAACAGACGAAAATAGGGTCAACATACAAACCCACGGAGCCTTCCATGAAAAAACGGTTGTCCTGCCTGCTGCTGGCGTCCTCTACCCTTCACGCCCACGGTCCCACGCCGAAAAAAGTGCAGGAAAGCTTGGAAATCGATGCGTCCGCCGACAAGGTCTGGGCGGTGGTCAAGACCCTCGGCGATCTGGCCCGGTGGAATCCGGCCATCAGCAAAAGCGAGGGCGCCGGACCCAACGATCGCGGCGGCCGGGAGCGGCAGCAGGGTCGAATGGAAGAGCCGGCTGTACCGGGGCGATACCGGCAACGAGCCGCCGGAAACTCTCAACGACGCGGCGGAGGTCAAAGCCATGCGGAGCTTGATCCGGACCGGCCTCGATCCGTTGAAAAAACCGTCGAAGGGGGCGCTTGACCATGGTGGTGCCAGCCTGGTGTTGGCTCGGCGGGCTGGCATTGCTGTTCGCATCCTCCGGGGTGCGCAGCGATACGGTCTACGTGACCTTGGAACGGAATAACGCGCCGGCGGTGCTCGACGGCGCTTCCGGCGAACTCAAGCAGACCGTGCCAGCGGGATGGAGCGGATCTATGCGGAGAGCACCACGACGGAGACATTGTCCCGGGCACCGTGATCGAGCGCGGCCGCGATGAGCCGGTCCACGCGGGTCTGGTTATCGGATTCGGTGGCCAGGATGTCGGCAATCGCGCTATTCGACACTTCGCCGCTGAGGCCGTCTGAGCAAAGCAGCAGGGTGTCGCCGTCGCGCCAGCGCTCGTCGATCACATCCACCTGCAGCGGCGCGCCGTCGGGGCCACCCACGCCCAGAGCCTGCAGGATGACATTGCGGTTGGGATGGGTCGCCACCTCGTCGGCGCCGATGAGGCCGGAGGCCAGCAAGAGCTGGACATAAGAATGATCGCGGGTGAGCTGCCGGAGGCCGGTGCCGTTCCACAGATAGGCGCGGCTGTCGCCGACCCAGGCGATCTGGTAGCGGGCATTGTCGAAGCGGACCGCGACCAGGGTCGAACCCATTTCCGGAGCTCCTTCGCCGCGGGCGACCGCCGCCACGATGGCCTGGTGGCAGGCTTCGACCGCCTGGTCCAGTCTGGCGCCGCCGCGGATCTGGCGTTCCAGTTCCTCCACGACGATGGCGCTGGCCACTTCTCCGCCCTCGTAGCCGCCCATGCCGTCGGCGACCGCCCACAGTTTCAGCTCCGGCTGGGACAGGCAGGCATCCTCGTTGTGGTCCCTGACCAGGCCGGGGTGGCTGGCGCTTGCAAAGTCGATCGCTTTCATGGTTTGCCTCTTCCAGAACATGGCGCGATTCTCCGGCGGGAACGGCTCAGGGCGATTGGCGCTGAGGCTTTTCCAGCACGATGAAATTGTTGAGTACCCCAATGGCGCGGAAATGCTCCGTTCCCAAGGTGGTGTCGTAGCTGCTGAAAATCACGTAATCGTGACGCGCGGTCTGGCTGGCCATCACGGTCCCGGCGAAGCCCCCCAGCAGTGAGCCCAGGGCGCCGGTCAGCGGGTCGCTGCCCTTTTTCCCGACCTCCTGCTGGATCTCCTGGCTGCAATAGGCCTGATAGCGGTCCATGTCGGGATTGGTGTAGGCCAGCAGCCCCACCAGACAGACCACCACGAGTACCCACAAAACGGTCTTCATCTCTAGCCTCCGGTTGCGATTGGGTGGATCGGATCAGCGAACACCCTGTTGCTGGGCCACCATCCGCTTGATGGTGTGGAATTCGGCGGAATCCCGCGGAGCCGCCGACGATTGGTCGCCCAGAATCTGCTCCAGAGCCAGGATGCGGCTTTCTCCGGCAGATGCCGCGCCGCCGTCCACATGCAGCCGGCGCGCCACATTGAGCATGGAACTGGGTTCGTAGCCGCTCGCCTTGAGGATGGATACGCCAACCCGGTCGGCCTGCATCTCCTTGGCGGGGTCCAGCTCCTGGACCAGCGAGCCTACTCCCTGGCGGCGCACCGAGCGCGAGGAGAATACGCCGAACCAGTCGTCGCTTCCCGATGCCGAAGACGCGCAAAAGTGGCCGGACAGTTCGTGGCCCATTTCGTGGGCCAAGACTGCGGCGATTTCCGATTCGTTGTCGGCCAGGTTGAAGACGCCTTCGGTGACCACCATGGTGCCGTTGCCGATGGAAAAGGCGTTGGCGGCCAGATTGCGGGCCACCATCACCGACCAGTCGAAACGGTTGCCGCCGGCAATCCCCCGAGCCAACCGGTCGGCCAGCTGCTGCAGATAGCGGGTGAGCGGATCGCCACTGCTGCGAAGCGGCCATTCCCGCTCGATCCGCTGGCGCATGGCCTGGGCATTCTGCAGTTCGCCGTAACACCCCCCCGCAGCCGCCATGGGCGACCGGGAATTGAGCAAGGCACCGAACAACAAAAGGCTTAATATCATCAGCCGTCTTGATGGTGACTGTCTTTCAACAGGGATCGAAAGCGGCAGGCTCATGGACGGTCGATGGTCTCGGGTGGAAAGTCGGATGGATGCAGGACGGGAGCGTAGCCCCCGTCCATCGTCCTCGTTGAAGGAAGCGCTGAATCAGTCCATCCCGGATTTTTCAGCGCCCGTCACCGGAAAACCCGGTTTCCGGCAAATCAAAAACTCAACGACTTGACGCAGCCGCATGGCGGTACGTTCCTGCGCCGCCGGAACCGCCGATTCGATCAGCGGCTCCCTGACAACCCCGTCGCTGCACAAGCATCCGAACCAAGCAGGGCTCACGCTTGCGGCGGCGGCGCGAATGCAAGCCGAAAAGCCGCCGTTACTTGGTCACCACGAAGGTCGATTCGTCGGTGTCGTAGCTGCTGCCCGCCTTTACCTTGTGCTCGACCACGTAGGTTCCCGGATTGGTGTTCTTGGGCAGCGGGATGCTGCCATCGGCCGCCCAACCGCCGGCCGCACGCTGCACCGAAGCCGCCGGGAGCTCGGTCAACACCTTGCCGTCCTTCTTCAGCGTCCAGTTCTCGGAAACGCTGGTGGAAGGCACGCTGGGCGGCAGCATGACCGAATAGTCGGTGGTCAGCTTGACGGTGTCTCCCGGGGCGACCGACGTCGGGGTGCTGGAACCCTTGCGGATCTTCACCTGGACGCTGTCCACCGGCTTGGTAAGACCGTACATGGTCTGATCGGCCTGGGCGGAACGAACCTGTTCGGCCTGATATTGGGATAGCTTGACCGCGCCCCAGCCGGCCACCGCGCCGACCGCGCCGCCGATGGCCGCACCTTTGGCGCAACCGCCGGCGCTGCCGCTGGCGATGAAGCCGGTCAGGCAACCCAGGGCGGCGCCGCCCACGGCACCGCCGGCGGCGCCTACGGCCTGGTCCTTGCCCTGCTGGGTGGCGCAACCGCCGACCAGCAACGGCAGGGCGACGAAAGCGGAAGCGAACTTGAGCTTGATGGATGTCGACATGATGGTTCTCCTTGTGTGTGGGTTGAGGGTTAATTGGTTGCGCCGGGGTAGCCGGGGTTGATCGGTGAACTTCCCGTGCCGCTCGGGTAACCCGAGCCGGCTGGGGGAAGTCCGGTCGCCGGGGCGCCGGCCGGAACGTCACCGCCGGCATTGTCGAAATACGGCGAGCTGACGCCCGGCGGCAGCGGCGGCATGGCCTGGTTGAGCTGCTGGATGATCTGGGTGACGGCCGGCACCGGCGGCGCTTCGATCGCCTCGAACTTGGCATTCTCGAAGTTGAACTTGCCGCTGCCGGACGGGTATTCCACGCCCAGCTTGAACGAGTGTTCCTCCCCGTCCACCGGGAGGTAGGAGCGGAAGGTCACTACATAATCGCTCTGGATGACGTTCTGGATCTGCTCCACCGTGGCCTGCATCCGTTCCACCGCCTCGCCGATGAGGTAGTAGATGCCGAAGGAGTTTTTGGAGATGGACTCCAGGTTCTTGAAATACTTCTGGCTGACCCGCGAATAGGCCAGGGAGTAGACCGGAACCGGAATCGGCAGGTTGGTGATGCGGGTGTTGAGTTCTTCCCGCGACAGCGCGCTGCCTTCGTCGAGACCATCGGAAAACACCACGATGGCGCAGGACACGACATGGCTTTCTGCGCCCGCCGCCGCGACGCCCTGGGTGGTCATGCCGCACATCTGCATGGCGGCGCCGATGCTGTCGTACAGTCGAGTCTTCATGCCGTCGGCGCGGACGTCCATCAATCGCCGTCCCAGCGCTCCGGGATCGCGCTCGAAATTCGACACCATGTCATAACCGTCCTTGGTGTCGCGGATCGACAGAATCGCCACCTCGTCCTGCGGCCGCTTGCTGTCGATGTAGCGGGCGCTGGCCCGCAGTGCCGCCTCGAACGGCAGGCCGGCCATGGACCGGCTGGCATCCAGCACGATCACGGTGCGGGTGGCCTCCTGGGTTTGCCGGATCGGCTGGATCATGAACTGGCGCTTCATGGGATTGTAGGCCTTGCCCTTGACCATCAGCCCGATGTTCATCTCGTTGAGATTGACCAGGGGCTGCTGGTTCTGATCGAAGGTGCGGAAATAGACCCGCACGTAGGGATAAAGGCCGTAGTTGACCTTGAAGATCTTGAGTCCGTAGCCGCCGGGTTCAGCGCCGGCTGCGGCGCTGAACAGCAGCAGCGAGAACAGGGCCGAGACCAGCATCCAGGCAGGGCTCCTGCGGGATGAAGGGGAGGCGTTCAACATCATAGGCATGGCGGAATCTCCGTCGAGTGGTCCTTGGGGTTGGTGTGGCTGGTCGAATGAACGCTGTCGCGCCGGCTTGGCGTGGCGACAGCCCGGTTTCAATCTGTGCGGCGGCTGCCCTCCCTCTGAATGGTGAATACGGGCTCGGAACTGGACGACGAGCCGGACGACGACCCGCTGCTGGCCGTCGACGGCTCGCGCCGGGGCGGTTTGGGAATCGCGGTCGTGCGGCGCGGCTCGATGGACCGGGGCGGTTCGTAGGCCGGCACCGGATCGGGTTCGCGGCCCTTCAGGAAATCGGAGGCGCGCACCGGTGCCTGGGCCGGCGTCACGGCGGCGGGCGGGCTCACCGGCAGATTTGGCGACGCGGCCGTGGCGGGCGGCACCGCGACCGCTGGCTGGACGGCGGTGACCGGAACCTGCTGGTCCGGCTGCAGGGGCGGCTGGGCGCTCATGGCCGGTGGCTGCTGTGGGGGCGTGACCGGTTGCTGCGGCTGAATCGCGGTCGGCGGCGGGGTGGCAGACTGCTGCGTCACCGCCGTCTGGGGCGGCTGGACGGGTTCCGGCTTGGACCAGTAAAAGTAGCCGCCCACGGCCAGCGCCGCCAGCACCATCGAACCGATTGCGATCGGAATCAATGGGCTGCTCCTGGGTGCCGCGTGGGGAATGGCGATGGAGGGCGCGGTGACGTGACCAACCCCGGCGCCGGTCGGAGTGCTGGGCAACCTCAGGCTGGCGGAATTGCGCACAGTCGCGGCTTCCTGCCGGCCGATGGCCACGGTGCGGTCGCTGTCGGCCGCCGTCGGCTGGGATGCCGGTGCCACGCCGCCATCGGCCGCCTCCAGCGCCCTGGCAAACTCCTGCATGCTCTGGTGGCGGTGGTTGACGTTGAGGTTCAACGCCTTCAGCAGCGCCTGGTCCAGCGTCGGCGAAACGCCGGGCACGATTTCGGAGAGCGGCACCAGTTCCTTGCCGGCGATCCGCTCGTGGGCAGCCGGAGGGTTCCTGCCGCTGAGTAGCGCATAAATGGTGGCGGCCAAGGCATAGATGTCGGAACGCTGATCGGTGCCGGTCCCCATGGCCTGTTCCGGCGGGCTGAAGCCGTGGGTCGCGGCGCGTCCCAAGGTCCGGGTCATGGTGCTGGGATCGGACTCCTTGGCGATGCCGAAGTCGATCAGCATGATGCGGCCGTTTTCGTCCAACAGCACATTGTCCGGCTTGAGGTCGCGATGGATGATGGGAGGGTCCTGGGTATGCAGATAGATCAGCACGTCGCACAGCTGACGCATCCAGGGCAGCACCCGCGCCGGCGGCAGCCGGCCGTCCGGGGCGCTCTTGCGCGCGCTGCCGAGGGTGCGGCTGCCGCCGAACTCCAGCACCAGGTACATCATGTCGTCCTTTTCGGTGCGATCGATGATGTCCGGGATGGCCGGATGGTTGAGCCGGCTCAGCAGGGAAGTTTCGTACTCGTCGAACATCAGCTTGGGCACTTCCTTCAAGGCCCGGCGCTTGCCGCTCAACCGCAGGTCCTCCACCAGGTAGGTGGCGCCGAAGCCGCCCTTGCCCAAGACCGACATGACCCGGTAGCGCCCGGCGATGACATCCCCTTCCGAACACAGCCAGCCGAACACCCCGCGAATCGTGCCGTTGCCGGTGAAATCGAGGTGGGCCATTTCCTGGCGGCATTTGCCGCAGCGGTATTCGCGCGCCGGCAGCTCGGCCAGCGGATTGACGGTGCCGCAGGCCGGACAGACGCGGACCTCCTGCTGCTCGGAAGTGCTCATGGATGTTCTCCGGCGTTCGGGCGGGCGGTCATTGTCGGCGGTCCTTGAGTCTGAGGCCAAGCACGGCGATGCCCAAGAACACGCTCCCCATCAGCGCCACCATGGCCAGGTCGCCGCCCAAGTGGCCGCTGATGGGCACGATCAAACGCCCGGTCAGGTCACGCACCGAGCGGCTCTCTTCGCTGAGTGTGGTCTTCATGGCGTCCAGCGCCCAGAACGAAACCATGCTGGACTTGGCCACCCATAGCCCGGTCTTGCCCAGTTGGACGATGGCATTGGCCAGCACCACCTGAGGAATGAGGAGGATGGGCGCCATCGCCACCGCCTTGTCGTTGCTGTCGACGAAGGCGCTGACCGCCAATCCCATGGCGGTGGCGGCCATGCCGGTCAGGAACAGTGCCGCGGTGCGCACCGGGAAGCTGCCGGGCAGGTCCACCAAGGCCGAGACAATCCCCAGCAGCAGCAGACATTGGATCACGCAAAGTACCGCCAGCGGCACCAGCTTGCTGGCCAGGTAAGGGGCTATCCCCAGGTTCACGGAGCGCTCCCGCTGGTAGATGGGCAGCTCTTTCACCAGTTCGCGGGCCGAATTGAGGGTGCCGAACCAGATCGCAGACAGCACCAGGATGAAGGCAATGGTGCTCTCCGCCGCCGCCCGCGCCGGCGGCGCCCCTTCGGTGCTGAACACCAGGCCGATCACCAGGCCGATGAGCGGCGCCTGCAGCAGCAGAATCAGCAAATTCTTGCGGTCCGACACGATCAGGTCGAAGTAACGCCGCATCAGGGTCCATCCCTGGCGCCAGTCGAACCAGGGCGCGCGGGATCCGGGCAGCAGCGCGGTATGGGAGGTCTCGCCGGATGCAGCCCCACCGCCATTGCCGAGCCGGCCCACCACATAGGTCTGGTAATGGCGCGATTGCAGGTAGCGTTCGGCCCACTCGTTGGCGGGACTGGACTCCAGCAACTCGTACACGTCCGACAGCCGATTCAACCCGAAATAGCCCGCCGCCTCGCCGGGCGGGCCGTAGTAGACCAGCCGGCCCTTGTGGAGCAGCACCACCAGGTGGCAGACGTCGATGTTTTCCAGGGTATGGGTGACGCAGATGACGGTCTTCTGGTCCGCCGCCAAATCGGCGAATAGCCGCATCATGCGCTTGTCGGTGCCGGCGTCGAGGCCGCTGGTGACCTCGTCCAGGAACAGGATGTTGGGATTGGCCACCAACTCCACCGCCAGGCTGACCCGCTTGAGCTGGCCGCCGCTCAGGGGCGCCGGGGTGTCGATGGGCAACCGCGCCTTCTCGGCGAGTTCCACTTTGCTCAGCACCCGCCGGATGTATTCGCCGATCTCCTGGTCGGAGGTATCCGGTGGCAAGCGCAGCCGCGCCGTGTATTTCAGCGCATCCTCAACGGTGATCTTGCGGTGCACGATATCCTGCTGCGGCACGTAGCCGATGGCGGCGCGGAAGGCGTCGTAGCTACCGTAGAAATCCGCGCCGTTGTACAGCACCTGCCCGCCCGTGGCGGGTCGACGGCCGTTGAGGGCATCGAGCAGGGTGGACTTGCCGGAACCGCTGGTGCCGAACAGCACCACGAACTCACCCGGCTCGATCACCAGGCTGACGTCGTCCAGCAGCCGGCGTGGCTGCTTGGAGGAGCGGTCGACCACCTCTTTATACAGTCCGCGCACCTCGACTCGCACCCGCCCGGAGGTGTCCACCGCCTCCAGCGACTCGCCGGTGAACAGATAGCCGAAGGACGCGATGGCGATGCGGTCGCCCTGGCGCAGCTGCACCCGCCCGGTAATGCGCTGGCCGTTGACGAAGGTGCCGTTAGTACTGCCCAGATCCTCCAGCTCAACCCCGGAGGCCAGGCAATGCAGCCGGGCGTGCTCGCGCGACACCAGGGGGGAGGGGATGGACAGATCGCATTGCGGTAACCGGCCGATGGTCAGGACCGCCTGCGGCGGCTTGGACTTGACCGGTGCCGCGGCCGGCTGCGGCAGCCTGATCTGGAACAGGGAAGCGCCCAACGACAGCCAGTCACCGTCGTTGAGGGCGTAGGGGCCGAAGATGGGATGACCGTTCACCGCGACCGGCGCGCCGTCGAGCGGCGTCACCTGGAGGCCTTCGCGGCCCACCCGCAACTGCGCGTGGCGGGACTGAACATCGGGTCCTTCCAGAACCACCGTGCAACCAGAATCCATCCCCACCACGAATTCCTCGCCGACGGGCAACGCCACGGCGGTCCGCGATCGGCTATACGAGCTGACAAATTCGATGGATGTGCGATCAGACGCAGGGGTGGCCATGGGTTGTCGACACTCTGTCGCTACGATCCGGTGGTGGCTTTTCTGGGTATCCTAAAAAACGGCGCTAACTATAGCGCTTTGCGGCTCTGAAGGCAGTCCCGGCATGCGTATTTAGCGAAAAAGGCAGACCCGGCACGGTCCCGCAACGAGTCCTGCCGGCTCGACTCCGGAATTTCGAACCCCGGTGGAATGCCGAACCGTCCTACCAAGCTTTCCGGATAGAAAACGGCAGCCCCCGTTAGAAAACGGACCCCGGTGTCACCGAGAGCCCGCGGCTTGTCCGGCGCTTCCATCCCGACGACGCGCTTCGGACCTGGAGCAAAGCCCGTCTGGCAGGATGGCCGGAACGGCTCAGGCCGAGTTCAGCGGGTTGAACTTGAATACGGGCCCGATGCTCACCCGGTTCCCGATTGACCGGACGCCTGATCCGTGGAATCCGCCAATTTCGCCAAAGGGCCGGGCTTGCCGATGTAATAGCCTTGGGCGTAGTCGACGCCGATTTCCTTGAGCTTCTCCAGGATTATGTCAGATTCCACATATTCGGCGACGATCTTAAGCCCCAGGGAATGGCCAATCTCGGTCATCGACTTGACCATGGCGTAATCGGTGGCGCTGGTGGCGAGCTCGCGAACGAAGCTGCCGTCGATCTTTAGGTAATCCACCTTGAGGTTCTTCAGGTAGGAATAGGACGAGAACCCTGAGCCGAAGTCGTCCAGGGAAAAGCGGCAGCCATAACGGCGAATCTGGCGAATGAAGGTTTCCGCCTGGTTGAACTCGGCAATGGCCGCGGTCTCGGTAATCTCGAAGATGATCTTTTCCAGGGCGAAGCGGGCGCTATCCAGCCGTCCATGCAGATATTGGAGGAATTCCAGACTGTTGACACTCTGTCCGGACAGATTGATGGAGAATCCCCCGAGTTCAGCGAACCGCTGCGGGTTCTGATCGATCCACTGGAACACCGCCTCCACCTGCTGGCGATCCACGTCGGGCATGCGCTGCCAACGTTCCGCCGCCGCAATGAAGGGCGCCGGCGGCATCTGCTCGCCCTGCTCAGTGAGCACGCCCAGCAAGACCTCATAGTGAGAGGCATCGTCGCCGACTCCGATGGGCCGTATTTCCTGGCAACGGGAAAACAGCCGATGATCGCTCAAGGCCTGGTCGATACGACCCGCCCATTCCAAGGCTTTGGCGTGGGTATCCAGCCGGCTGTCGCCGTCCCGGAAACAGTGGATGCGGTTGACGCCCAGGCTAGCGGCACGGACGCAGGCGGCGTCGGCATTATTGAAGGCGTCCGCGGGAACCTGCAGGCCCGGCACGAACGCCGCCATGCCGAGATGCGCGCCGGCCTGAAACACACGGTCCTGCCAAACGATCGGATAGCGGTTCAGTTCTGCCAATAGCTGTTCGGCGCGCGGCATCGCCTGTTCATCGTCGCAGTCCCGGTAAAGAAGGGCAAAACGATAGTCACCCACCCGGGCGGCATATTCGTCCTCCTTCAACTTGGCCTGTACCAGCCCGGCCAGTTGGCGCAGCGCCGATTCGGCAGTACTGACGCCGCACACGTCGAAAACCGCCTTGAGCTCGCTCATTTCCACCAACGCCAGGATATGGCCGCCCCGTTCCGGGCCACCGACAGCCTCGGATTCCAGCCTGCGCACAAAGTCCTTCCGGTTGAGCAGCCCCGTCACGGCGTCGCGGCTGGCTTGATCCCGCAAATTGAATTGCATGCGCTGGATCAGTCCGGTGACCGTGCGCTCGCTCAAGGGCTGATCCAGGTTCTCGTTCGGCTCCAGCCGTTCCTGATCCAGCAGGTCGGTCAAAGCCTGGAGACCGAGATCCAGCTGTTTGGTGCCGCGCGAGTCGACCAGCACGAAGCGCCCGCTATCCGGGGCGATCCAGGCGATACGCAAGGGCTTGCCGGGCTGCCCGGGCACCGGCGTATGCATTAGCCAGTCGCCCACCGACCAGCCGTGGACCCGCTGCAGTAAACGCCGATCGGGGCCGCTGTCGGCCTTCGCTCCGGTCGGCTCCACCCAAACCATCTCTCGCTCGCCACCCCTCAGCAGCAGTTCCGCCAACTCGTCCATCAACGCTACCGCCGTCGCTCGATCCTGGCAGATCGGCAACAAGCGGTCGTCGATAAACTTGACGATGCGATGCGCGTCGGCCGGTTCCGGCAGTGGCTGTTCCGGTCCCAGCAAGGTCTGCAGCTCATCCAGCACCTCCAGACTGTCGACCCATTCCGGATCGTAATCGTCGCAACGCAGTCGCGTCAGCAGCAGCCATTGACGCCAGCCCTGCTGCAACAATCGGACGATCACCTTGGGCACGTTGATGCCGCCGAAACGCCGGTCCAAATCCCGCTCCACTTGGCGATGGGCTTCGGCGACCCGCTGCTGGCCCTGGCAGGTTTCCCGCAATCTTTCGATACGGCGATTGCGGGCTTTCACCAAGGGCGCCGCTAGCTGTTCCACCGCATGGGAGAGGTCCTCGATAGCACCCCGATCCACCGCCGAACCACTTTGCAACAAATGTTCGGTCCAATTTTCCAGGTAGTTGCGCAAGTTTCGATCGACTCCGCGAGTTTCGGAGGCCGACAGCGCCACCTGCTCCATGGCATCGAGCAAGCGCCGTGCGGGATGATCGGGGTCGTCGAACAATCCGGGGTCCTGCTTGGCCAACTCCAGCAAAGGCCGGCGCCACTGTTCGAAAAACGGCTTGAGTTCATCGTGGACTTGCGGATTTCCCTGGATGTCGTTCATGACGGCGCCGAGCAGGTTGGCGCCATGGAGCGGCGCCCCGACGGCCGGCGCGGGAATCCTATCAGCGACGCCTTGCTCGACGCCGTCCGCCGAGAGTTGTTGCAGGGCAGCGAAAGTCGCGCCCAGGTTCCCCGCGGGAGCCTGGGCGGGAACCGTCGTCGCCGGCTGGGGCTTGGGGGCGTTCACAGGTTTGCTGTCCGGCGCTACCGCCCGCTCGATCGCGGTTCGGGCCGACACCGCGCGACGGGATGGTTGCTGAGCGGAACCACGCGCCTGGCCAGGCGGCGCCAATGAGCGCGTCAGCGTATCCATCTGCCGGTAGTGCGAAACCAGGGTTTCCCTCAACGCTGCGGCAAAGGTTCCGTAGATGATTTTTTTGGCGGAGACACCGAATCCTAAGCCATGAAGACTTTCCCGCAACGCTGCCATCAACGCGGCGGGGCCGTAAGGATTGTTCTTTGGATTGATAGAACGCCCGGAAAATCGCGCGATTCGCGATTCGAGCGCGCGCAAGGACTGCTCGTGGGCCGATTCCAGCCGAGTGATCTCGGCCAACAGGTTCAGCCAATCTTCGAAGACGTCGGTTTCCACCAGCGACAGGGAATCGCCGGACAAGTCAGTTTCGGTATGGATGGTGATCCGATATTGCTCGGCTTGGGCCTTGACTCGTTTCAGGTAGTCCGAAGCCAATTGATCCGGGTGCTTCAGCGTGGCAATGGCGTCCATGTACCCGGACTGTTCGCTTCCGCTCCTGGCGCGATCGGCGGCCCGAAAGAGCTCCGCCTGAATCCGGCTGAGAAACAAATTGATGGCATCGCCGGCGCAACCGTCGAGAGCGCGGCGACAGGCCTGCTCGATGTCGGGCATGCGGCCGGCGCCGGTGGCAGGACCGGAATCGGCAATGGCATCCAAAACCGCCAAGGCATCCGCGGCGGCCTGCTCTTCAAACGAGATCCCCAGCCCGGTGGCGGTAATCCTGACGATCTTGCCGGTGATGGAACTTTCCGGGTCGAATCCGCGACGACCGCGCCCAAATCGGACTTCGACCGCGCCACCTTCGTGGCCCGCCACGATCCGAAATTCTGCTGCATCGTTAACATGCACGTAGATTCCGCAGCGGCAATAGTCGAGGATTTCGCAACGCAGCCGCACGTCGCCGCGCCAGACGATGGTAGCGGCGTGAACGATACGGATGCGGGGATGCCTGCGACGGTTCATCCCGCCCGAAATTCCGGTGGACGGCGACACAGCCATGTTTTCAGCAACAGATGCGACGCGGTCCTGCCTCGCTGTGCATTGATCCCGATGTGGGCGACAGCGCTATTTTGCTCCCCCCTCTCATGGCATACCCTCTCATAAAACCTCCCGATAACCCTACAGGCCGCGTCAGCGCTTACGGTCGCGGACGGACCCCGAACTTACAGTTACAAAGAAAACCATGTCGCCGTTCTAGAAGCCTCCCCCTGGCCAACTCCCAGCGGGGAACAGGAAAGTGGCAGACATCGTTTTCTCAATTCTGAGTGCTACGAACCGATCGGGCTGAGAGAGAAATTTCCGCAGCGCTTCTCGGGAATCGCGCATCCAAGCCTAGCCCAAGTCGGCAACCGCCGCATTACGCCAAACCGGGCGTCCGCCGTCAGGAGAATTCTGCTGCTTCCCCATCGCCACTCCAGCACCCGTCCCGCAGTCCTTGCGCCCAGACCGCCATGCCGTCCACGCCGAGTGGCGGACTGAATAGGTAACCTTGGGCCTGATCGCATCCGTTGTCCCGCAGAAAACGCCGCTGAGCCTGGGTCTCGACGCCTTCGGCCAATACCACCAGCCCGAGATTGCGGGCCATGGACATGATGGTAACCGCGATCTCCATGTCCGCCCGACCGTCTGGAATTTCCCTGACGAAGCTCTGGTCGATCTTGAGCTTGTCGATGGGAAAACGCTTCAGGTAAGCAAGCGACGAATAGCCCGTCCCGAAATCGTCGATGGCGAGCCGGAAACCCAGTCGCTTAAGCTCGTGCAGCCGGTCCAAGGCGCCATCGTTGGGGTTCATCAAGGCACCTTCGGTGATTTCCAGCTCGATCGAGTGCGGATCAAGCCCGGCTTCTTCGATCCATCGCGCCATCCGGCTGGGCAAATCCGGATGTTTGAACTGGCGTGCCGCCAGGTTCACCGACATCACTTGGAACGGCAATCCAGCATCCAGCCATATCCGCATCTGGCGACAGGCCGTGCGCAGCACCCATTCCCCCAGTAGCTCAATTAGACCGGTTTCTTCCGCGATGGGGATGAAGCGGGACGGCGAAACCAGGCCCAATTCCGGATGCTGCCAGCGCACCAAGGCTTCGGCTCCAATCACCCGGCCGCTCTTGAGCTCCAGCTGGGGCTGGTAGTGCAACACCAGTTCGTTCTGTTCGATGGCTCGCCGTAGCTGGGTTTCCAGCACCACGTGCTCGAACGCCCGGATGGTCATCTCTTCGGTGTAGAAACGGTAGACATTCCGGCCCTCCTCCTTGGCCCGGTACATAGCCGAATCGGCGTTGCTGAGCAGCTTGTCGACGGTGCCGCCATCCTGGGGAAACACGCTGATGCCGATGCTGACGCCGATAAACAGATCATGTTCCTCGCATCGAAATGGATCGATCAGCGCATGGATCAGCTTGTCGGCCAGAATGCCCGCATCGCTGGCATCGGATAGACTTTCCATGACCACGGTGAATTCGTCGCCGCCCAGTCGCGCCACCGTATCGTCCCGCCGCACCAGTTTCAGCAAGCGGCCGGCGACCTCCCGCAGGATGGCGTCGCCCACGTTGTGGCCCAGGCTGTCGTTGATGAGCTTGAACCGATCCAGATCCAGAAACAGCACCGCGACATGCTCATTGCGCCTGAGCGCGCGATCGATGGCGTGGTCGATGCGTGCACACAGCAGCAGCCGATTGGGAAGACCGGTCAGTGGATCGTGGTGGGCAAGATGCTCCAACTGCGCTTGCGAGTTCTTGATCTGACTGATGTCCGAAAACACTCCGACATAGTTGACGACTTGCCCCCCCTCGTCGCGTACTGAGCTAATGGTCAGCCATTCCGGGTAGAGTTCACCGTTTTTGCGACGATTCCACAACTCGCCTTGCCAACCGCCCGATTCCAGTACGGAAGTCCACAGGGCCTGGTAGAAGTTGCGGTTTTGCCGGCCGGACGCCAGAATGCGGGGATTCTTGCCCAGCACCTCCACCTCTTTGAAACCGGTGATTTCGGTGAATGCAGGGTTAGCGGCGACGATGCGCCCTTCCGCATCGGTGATGATGATGCCTTCGTGGGTATTGCGATAAACCACTGCGGACAGCCGCAACCGCCGTTCCGCTTCGTAACGCTCGGTGAGATCGCGAGCCACTGCCAGCACCGCCCGCACCGAACGTTGGTCGCCGGATCCCCACAGCGGCACGGCGACCAGTTCCAGACGCCGCCGACTGGATCGGCGACCGATCGACTCCAGCATGAGCCGTTGCTGATCTCCGCTGAAAACAGCCGCGACTGACGCCCAAAAAGCGTCGTGATAAACAGGGTCTACCCAGACAGCAAAAGACTCGCCGATCATATCGGCGAGCTGCTCGGCTTCCAGCAGCCCCAAACCGGCCTCATTGATTTCCCGCACTTTCCCATCCTGGTCGAGCACCGTGATCAAGGCCGGTACCGTGTCGAAGATGGTGCGCAACGACGCTTCCTTGTCCAAAAGTTCACGCTCGACACGATCTCTTTCGGTGATGTCGAAAGCCGTACTTATCAATCGCCGAGGGTTTACCGCGGCATCGAAGTCCATCCGTCCGCACTCCTCGATGACCCGGTTGCCTCCGTCCGCCAACGGGATCCGGTAGCGCAGACGGTAACTCCCATAGGGCGTCGTACTGGCTTCGGCGAGGGCTCGGACCATGGCTGGGCGGTCCTCGCGATCAATGGCTTTGAGGAAATTGAGCGAAGTCGCCTCAATCTCGCCAGGCTGAAACCCCAACAACCGGTACATTTCCTCCGACCACACCACGTTCCCGGTAATCAGATCCTGCTCCCGACTGCCGACATGAGCGAGGGCCTGGGCCTCGTTCAGGCGTCCCTCGCTTCGACGCAACTCTTCCTGAGCGCTACGGCGCTCTTCGATCTCTTTACGCAACCGGTGGTTAAACTGCAGCAGCAAGACAATCAGGCCTGCTCCGGCCACAATCACGGCGAACCCGGCGATGGCGTAGCCTCGATAACGCGCCAGCGACCAGCCAGCCTGGGGATTGAACAGGAATCCATCCAGGTTATATCCGGCGGACAACAACCCGAGACGCACGTAGGTATCGGCGATGTGGCGCCAGCGTCCCTCGTTCATATAGCCAGGCTCGACGAAATCCGGCAAGGCCAGTTCCCTCATCGCACCGAACTCATACCGCAAATGCTCCGGTGAGCGGGGCGAGCCGAACTCCCGCACCATGGCGATGGTTTCGTCCTCGTGGGCCAGCGCGTAGGCCCAGCCTTTCAGGCTCGCAGTACGAAACGCCGCAACCCGCTCCGGATGCTCACGAACTTCCGACTCGGTGGTAAACAGGTTATCGCCGTAAAAGTCGACCCCGTAGGTGATCGGCCGCAGGACGAGCACGGGAATCCCCCGCGAACGGAAGAAAAATAGCTGATCCGTTTCGTATCCGGCGATGGCATCAATCCGGCCTTCGATGAGGCCTTCGAGGTCGTTGGTCTGGTCCAACAAGGTGAATTTGTTGAGGGTGCCTGCTTCGTTGAGCAGCATCGCCAGTACCGCCGGGGTACTTTCGCTGGCCATGACCGAGCGCCCCATCAACTGCTGGGGCGAGGTAACACCCGAGTTTCGTGCTACCAGCAATACGTCCGGCGCGTGTTGAAAAATTACCCCTAATACCACCAGCGGCTGGCCGCGAGAGCGATGAAGAACAAGACTGGCTGAGCCGATACCGTAGTGCGCGCGACCTGACAGGACTTCGTCCACGACTCGAAAGGCGCCCGCCGCCCCCTCTCGAATCTCCACATCCAGGCCAGCATCCCGGTAATAACCCAACTTTTGCGCTGCGTAATAACCAGCAAACTGACAGGCATGCTCCCATTTCAACTGCAACACGATCTTGTCGCCGGCTCTAGCCTGGTCCACGGGCATCAGGCCCAGGGTTGCCAGGAACAGGGGGCGAATGACTGTGAGCCAACGTCGCATCAATTGATAGAACTGCAATGGGCCACTCCCATGTGCCGAGGAACTGACCAGGGTCGAGTGCGGGTTTCAAGCCGCGCAAAGGTCCCCAAGATAGCCCCTGATCGTCGGGCTAGGGCGGTTTGGCACAGGGATACTGCTGGAAAAGATTGCTGGCTCCAAAGTCGAGCCGTGCCAAAGGCATCCATCCGGTTGTTCCTCCCATGCTGCCGGAAAACAAGGCGATCCGATATCACCTCGAAAGCGGTCATATTCGAGTGTCGGCTTTCCAGTTTAGTCGGCCTTCCGTACCGGAGGGAATACGCAGCCCAAACCAGGCTGACAATTCCGCCCGTCGGTGTGGCTGCTTTTTCAGTTCGTTTCAGCAAAGGAATTCAATCCGCCCTGTATTCATTCGCTGCTACCAATGGTCGGATGAGGTCTGCAACCCCCGATCGTCGCCGTCAAAGCCATGACGGAATTCCTGTATTCGGCAGAGCGGATGCCTCAGTAGCGATAGCACGCCCCCGAGAGCGGTAATCCGGCTGGCTACAAACTGTGATCGAAACCGCATTTCTGCCGGACCCGCGTCATCTAAGCTTCCAAACCAGGAGGTATTGTGCTTCTGAGCATGGACCGCGGCCGGCATTCATCGGATCGAGCGAGATCACCTGCTCCATCCCTCAGTTTTTTCCAAACCGGCCGATACCTCTGACAAGGGCAGCGGGATCACACCCGTCCCAATGGCTTCAACAACTGAATCGAGGGAGTTACGACAATGGATGCCAAATCGAAGTGCAGCATTGATCCGATGGATTTGATGCAATTACAGATGTTCCAGGCCTGCGGCGTATTGCACGCGTTGCTGGAAGATTCTTCCGATTCGCCGGCCAAGTATCGCGCTGCCGAAACGCTGCTGCGCATGGCGGCCACGGTGGCCGAGAACCCCACGCCCGAAGGCTTCGATCTGGCGATCCACCGACTCTTGGCGGAAACCGCAATGTACGAAGCCGAATTGCAAGGTCAGCGTCACTAGAAATCTGTCGGACTACGGATTTCCTCGGGTCCGATCCCTTGGAATTCGGGATTTTTTGGGGTCATGGGCTGCGTGGCTAGAAATTTTTCGCGTCGATCCTTGCGGGCAAGGAAGGTCCCGTTTTTCCCGTGGCGGCTTTGTTTTTGGTTAATTATCTGTTTTTATCGCATTGTCATGCTGTCGCCAGCAGGTGCATCCGCTTCAGATTGAACGCCAGGGTGACCAGCTTCCATTCGCCGGTCACCGCCTCCACCGTGGACTTCCGTTTGGCGTAGCGGGCTTTTCCCGCCTTGGTTTTCAGCTTCCAGGCCATCTTCGCCATCGGATGGCGGTTTCCGGCTCCGGGGCATCCGGCGCCAGCCGTTCCGCCAACGGGACACGGTGGCTGTCGCGGCCCCTGGCGATGAGGCGTTCGATCTTCTGTCCGCAGCAGCCCTCGACGTTGTCGGCACTGAAGTAGCCGGTATCTCCTAATAACAGTATTAGTCCGACGGAGTGGCGCGAAGGTCGGGGCGGACCGTCGGAGATAGTTCGACACGCGCTAGTGACGCCTCGATAAAACGCGGGAGAACTCGTCGGCAGGCAGGGGCTTGGAGAAAAAATATCCCTGCCCGTAATCGCAGCCCATGTCCGACAGGAATTCGCTCTGCTGCTCGGTTTCCAGGCCCTTGGCGATCAGTTTGATACCCAGTTTGTGGGCCATGGCGATGATGGCCTCGGCCATCGGTCTGTCCCGCGAATCGGGCGACAGTCGACGAATGAAGGACCGGTCAATCTTCAAGATGTCAATGGGATATTGATTAAGGTTGGAGAGGGAGGAACAGCCGCTGCCGAAGTCGTCGAGGGAAATTTGTATTCCCCCGGAATGGAGAGTTTTGAGACTGTCCAGCGCCTCACCAGGAGTCTCCATGAGCGAACTTTCCCTGACTTCCACCGCCATCGCCGAACTGGGAAGTCCGATTTCCCGCAAGTGGCCCAACCACACATCGCTGTGGTCAAAGTTCTTGCGAAATTGGACCGGCGATTTGTTCACGCTGATTTGAAAATCGGGCGTATAGCTTGATCGCCAACTCAGCGCCTGGCGGGCAGCCTCGCAGAACACCCAGTTGCCGATTTCGGATATCAAGCCGGTATCCTCTGCAATCCCGATAAAGTCTTGAGGGCCAAGCAGCCCGCGAGTCGGGTGCTGCCATCGCAGCAAGGCTTCGGCCTTTCGGATGACGCCGCTGGGAAGATCCACGATGGGTTGGTAGTACAACGCCAGTTCGCCGCCGGATAGCGCGCCGCGCAAGTCGTTCCCCAATTGCATTCGGGCTTGGGCGGCCGACTGCATGGAGGCGGTGTAGTATCGATGCCCGCTGTGCCCCTGGCTTTTCGCCGCATACATGGCTTGGTCGGCGTTTTTGATCAGTGTGTCACTGCTGTCGGCATCCTCTGGATAAAGGGCAATCCCGATACTGGCGGACACGAAAACGACTTCATCCCCTAGCCGGAATGGGCTGGTCAGTTTTTGCTGCACGGTATTGGCGATGCGCTCGATATCGCTTGGCTCGCTCAAGCCGATGAGGATGATGGTGAACTCGTCGCCGCCGAGCCGAGATACGATGTCGGTCTCCCGAACGCAGGCCGTAAGCCGGCGTGCGACCTCTTTGAGCAGGCGGTCGCCCATGTCGTGTCCGAAGGTATCGTTGATTTCCTTGAACCGGTCGAGGTCGACAAACATCAGGGTCAAGGAACGGCCGGCCCGGTCGGCTTGTTTGATCTCCTGCTTGATCTGGTTCAGAAACATGCTGCGGTTGGGCAACCCGGTGAGCGCATCAAAGTTGGCTTGCCGCCATATGGACTGCTCCGCCGCCTTCCGGTCGGTGATGTCGGAGAGCATTCCGACCCGGCGCACAACCGCCCCGCGTCCGTCGTAAACAGTGTTGATCGTCAGCCACGCCAGGTACTCTTCTCCCGTTTTGCGACGATTGATGACTTCGCCCTGCCAGCGGCCGGTTGCCTTGAGGCTGTGGCTGATGTCTCGGTAGAAAAAACGGTCGTGGTTGCCCGACTTGAGCAGTGCGGCGGGTTGTCCGATGGCTTCCTGTTCCGTGTAGCCCGTCAAATCGGTGAACGCGCCGTTGATCGAGATGATGCGGTGGTCTGGATCGACCACCATGATGGCCTCACCGATGGCTTGGTAGACCGTTGCCGCCAGTTGAAGCTCCTGTTCGTTACGCTTGCGTTCGGTGATGTCGAAGCAGGACCCGATGTAGCCCGCGAATTCGCCGGTGGCGTCGTAGCGAGGCACGCCATGATTCAGTATCCAACGGTAGTCGCCGTCAGCGTGGCGGAGGCGGAATTCCATGCGGAAGGGCTCGCGACTGGCGAACACCAGCAGGAATTTGTTCTGAATGGATTCCCGGTCTTCCGGATGTACCGCCTCGAGCCAGCCGTCGCCCAACTCCTGCTCCAAGGCTCGACCGGTGAAATTCAGCCATGTCCTGTTGAACCAAACATAGGATTGGGAGGCATCGGACAGCCAGATCATGGCCTGGGCCGCCTCGGTGACGAACCGAAAATGGGCTTCGCTGCGCCGCAGTTCTGCCTGCGCGGATTCCCTGGCGCGGATGAATTGCGCCAGCGTCATGGCCAGGATCGTCAGGACGGTAATAAAGCACCACAGATTGAGCAGGTTGGCTTGCGGAAGGCCGGACCCGAAATAGCCAATCTGCTTCACGGCGCCCACCGAGGCCTGAATCGCAAACATCAGGACCACCAGCAAGACCCCGTGGCAGCTTAAGCGCACTGCTGCCCAAACGGCGAAGAGAAACATCCAATAGACCCAGGCAACGGCGCCCCATGTCGGTGAAAACCACCCCAGGAACACCCACTGGCCCGCCAGATAGGCCAAGGTGAACAGTGCGGCGGTCTCCAACGCCCGAAAACCCTCGAACCATCCTTTCGGAGCTTTGCGCCACGTCATCAGCAAGGGCGTTCCGAGTATCAAGCCAAGCACGTCCCCTTGCCACCAATAGCTGAGGTTTTGCGGTACGTCTTGCCAGTTCAGAAAACCGCTACTCAGGAGAGTCGCATTTCCGGCGATGGCGCTCACGCAGGCGCAGGTTGCACTCGCCAGGCACAGTCGCAGGTAGTCACGGGGGCTTTCCAGCGATACATCAAAAGTTTGCCCGTGGTTCAACAGCCAATAGCCGGTGAGCGCTTCCAGGGTGTTTCCGACCGCGATGCCGCCCGCCACGGGAATCGGGCTGCCGGCAGTGATGTTGGCGATCCAGGCGCCGAAGAAGATTCCCGGCCAGTATTTCGCCCCGCCCAGCAATAAGGCAGCCAGTGCCAAACCACTGGGCGGCCACAGGATGGAAACGACGCCATTCAGCGAAATGTAGGCAAGTACGAGTTGGGCGAGCGCCACATAGGCTGCGGCCAGTCCCGCCACATTGAAAATATCGGCCGTTCGATAACCCTTTGACGGAGACACGAATGATCCCTGTGAAAGCCGGAGAAACCATGAAACTATAGTCGTTCTTAGGGCTTCAAACAGGGTGGCGCTGAGTCCTTCGTTGATCGTTGAAAGGGGCTTTAGTCGATGCCGGCCGGCCTTCAGGCCGACTGGATTCCGCCGTGGGGACGCAGGAAGATCGCCCAAGCGCGGGAAGTCGCCGCCGACAGCTCGTCCAACGCTTTCTCCCAGCCCGCTATTTTGCTCTATCGACTGAAATGGTCATAAACTGTTTTCCGCGGCGGGAAGTCGTTCGGCAGTTGCCGCCAATAGGCACCTGGTCTTAACGATGTAAAAAATCGCGTCTACGATCCGCCTGCGAGGATGTTTGCACCCACCTCCGCAGCGATCATTGAGGTAAAAGTAAGCCTCTAACAGCGCCCACTCTTTGTCTATCACCCTATTTTCCTCTGTTGCCCCCCCTGTAGTTGCCGCAAACTGAGGGCTGACGCGGGTTTGATGTAGAAGAGGAGGCTTACCCAATGGGTGAATTGGAGTTTGAGCAAAAAGCGCTGGTGAAAGCGGTCGATGCTGGCCTGGCCGAACAGGTTCGAGATGGGGGCGAGTTACGCCTGAGCACGCCCGGCGGCCGGATTCAGGTGCGCTGGGATGAGGGCGGGAGCGCCACGGCGCTGGAGCCGTTGGCCTTATTCACGGAGTTTCTTGAGGTTTCGGGGCTGTTCGAGGGCATCTGTTCAAGCTGCGTCAGACGAGCGGGGTCAAACGCCTGATCGAGCGGCAGTGCTCACGGCGCGACTGGCAACCGGTCAACCAGGGCTTCGACGCGGTGGGAGCCATGCTGCAACTATCGGGAT
>VEPB01000528.1 GCA_012026715.1 Methylococcaceae bacterium
GCCGGATCCCGCAATCCCGGACCCGACACCATGTTCTGCATCAGATGAGCGGTAACGCGCTTTTCCTCCTCGGCGTTGTGGTAGTACTGCTGCAGCTCCGCGGTCTTCTGCTGGATCTGTTCCTGCAGCCTGAGGGTGCGCAGAATGGCTTCGATCTTCGCCTTCAGGATGACGAAATGGATGGGCCGGGTCAGGAAGTCGTCGCCGACCTCCAGGCAGCGCAGGTGTTGGGCCTCCGATTCGGCTCCGGTGAGGAACACGATGGGGACCCAGCGGGCAGTGGTCATCTCCTTGATCTGGGCGGCGGCTTCATGGCCGTCCAGAACCGGCATGAGGACATCCATCAACACGAGATCGACGGGGTTGGCCTGGTATTCCGCCACCGCCGCGGCGCCGTTGTCGGCCTCGAAAACCTGGCGAAATCCCATGTGCCGGAGTTGCTCGCGCACCAGCATGCGGTTGGCGGCGAGGTCGTCCACCACCAGAATCTTGAACCGCTCTTTGAGGGATTGCTCGGCGCTGGTCACGGTGCGACGATCGGCGAAAGGTACGACGGCGCTCAATGTTCCCGGAGGATGACGTGTAGCGCATCCACCGGCCCGGTAAGTCTGATGCCCTCGGGCTCGACGGTATCCAGCCGTGCCCCATCGGCTTCAGCATAGGCGAAAGCGAGCGGCGGTTGCAGCAGGATTCCGCCGGGGGGAAACGAAAATTGCCCGCCCAGCCGGAATTCCAAGGCCTTTCCGTCCAGGCGCAGGCTGAAATCGATGATCCCGTAGCGAGTCCGCAGGCCCCGGACGCGGACTCCGTCGCCTTCCAGCCATTCGGCGGGAAGCCCCCCGCCCACCACCAGAGACTGATCGGCATCGCGGTCGTAGGCGAACAGGCTGAGAAAGGCCAGCACGTATTCGGCGGCGATCCAGGTATGGGGCACGTCTCCGATGTGGCCGGGGGTCGAGGGGTCGCGCCAGGAGATTTCCGGCCACTGATTCCACGCCAGCGGACGGCGGTCGCCGATGAAGAAGCGGACCAGTTCCAGCGCTTCCTGGCGTTTTCCCAGCCGCACCAAGGCCGGAATGATGCGGATCTCGTAAGCGGTGTAGTTGGGCCAGTCGATCGCCCCCGAGCGGCAGCCGCGGAAACGCTCCAGATAGATCTCGAAGGTCTGTTCCAGCACCCGCCGCGGCAAGTCCGCCAGTTCGTCCACCGGCGCCACCGCCACGGCGGTGGCGGAGGGGTCGCAATCGGCCCACTCCACCGATCCCGGCAGATAGGCCAGGCCTCGCTCGGCAATCACCCGATCCAAAGAGGCGTAGACGTTGCCCCGCAACGCTTCGCGAAGGGCGCCGATGCGGGCCGCGTCGGTCGTGAACCCGAGGACTTCCGCCATGGAGCAGGCGTCCTTCAGGCCCCGCAAGGCCCAGAAATCGTCCCAATAGGCATGCACCGGATGGGACAGGTAGCCTTCGTGGCTGGCCGATTCCGGCAGCAGCCCGTAGCGCGCCAGTTTGTCCGGCTGGCGGTATTCGTCGGTCAGGCGGGTGGCGCACAGCCGTTCGATGCAGTCCACCGCGCGGCGGGCGCCGGGCCACTGCTCCGCCAGGAAGTCGGCATCGCCGGTGTAGCGGTAGCATTCCATGATGACGAACAGCCATTCCCCCAGGCTGTCGTATTCGATCAGCCAGTCCGGCCCGCTGTGGTCGACGCAACACGGCACCAGGCCATCGTCGCGCTGGAAGCCGGCATACCACCGCACGAAGGCCAGGGCCGCCTCCGAACAGCCGTTGCGCAGCAATGCCGCCGCCATGATGGCGCCATCCCGCACCCAGGAGCGGGTGTAGCGGCGCGGTCCGGGCTGCAGTGCCGCGCCGTCGCGATGAATCAGAATGTGGGCCAGGGCTGTTCGATAGGTGTCGAACAACGGCCGGGCCGGCTCGGGCAATTCCACGTCGAGTTGGCCCAGGCGCCGGCTCCAGTCGTCGCACACCGCCGCGAACCGGGCCGCACCGTCGCGGGCGGCCGCGGTCGGAACCGCCTCCGGCTCGTAGGGAATCAGCAGGTAGAGGTCCCGGCTGGCGCCCGGTGGCAGTTGCAGGTCGAAGCGGAGGGCGGCGGAAGCGTGGCGGAACGGGTCGGATCGCGACTGGACGGCGGGCAGTCGGCCCTGCGCCAGGAATTCGGTGATGTCGCCCTGGGCAAAGGCCGCCGCGCCGAAACCATCGGGCTGCTGCAGGGCGATCACCCGCGCGCCGCCATTCACGATCACGCTGGCGTCGCGATAGTCCACCGTTTCGATGGGGCTGGCGCCGCCCAGTTGCTGGAACGCCTGCCACGGCGGGGTGACCTGAAACGGCCGCAGCGCCGCAAACAGGGTCGGATGCAGCGTTCGGCCGCTGCGGTTCTCCACCCGGTAGCGCAGATAAAGCCCGTCCATGCCATCGACCCGGTCGGCGAACAAGGTGGAGGTGAGCCTCAAATCGCCGGTCTCGCGCGACACCGAGGGAATGGGCAAAAAACCACGTTCCAGGCCGGCATCTCGGCGGCCTTCGCACCAGCTCTGCAGGCTGCCGTCCAGCCACAGAAACGGTTCCACCGAAAAGCCGCCCGGCGCGATTTCTGCCATGCCCTCTTCGTTGAGCAGCCCGCGCGCGGGGCCGGCCGGGGTACCCACCGGCGACCAGTAAGACTGTTCGCCCAGCCAGTAGCGCGGGTAATGGCCGCGGGGACAAGCTCGCGCCACCTGCTGGAAAAACTGGTGGAGACTGCGGGAGTATTCGAAAGACTTGATGGCGATGTGACGGATGGCCACGCCACCGACGCC
>VEPB01000204.1 GCA_012026715.1 Methylococcaceae bacterium
CTCCGACGGTCAATGCCAGCTCTCCGGCAGCCGTCGTTCAGCCCGCCGCGGTCAGCTTCACCATTAGTGCCAACGATCCGGACGGCGACGCGGTCACGGTGGTGGCCAGCGGCAGCATCAACGGGACGGATGCCTCGACTCTGTACGACGATGCGACGCGGACCTTCAAGTGGGATCCGTCGGTCGCCGGCAGTTACTCGGTCACCTTTACTCCGACCGATGCTAGAGGTTTGGCGGGCGCCAAAGCGACCGTGAACTTTACGGTCGATCCGTCCGGTTCCGGTGGCGGAAACGATGCGCCGGTGCTGACCAAGCCCAGCGACGGTTCCACCCTGAGCGCCACTGTCGGTACTCCGCTGACCATCCCGGTCGCCGCGACCGACAAGAATGGCGATACCGTCAAGCTGAGCTACACCGGCACCGACGGCAGTAGCGGGGAGATTCCGGCCACCTTCGATGCCGCCAGCGGCGCGTGGACCGGCAACTTCCAATGGACGCCAACGTCCGCGGCGACCGCCGGCGTCGGCTTCACCTTTACCGCCACCGACGTGCCGGGCAATTCCACCGTCGCTCCGAAGAGTTCGTCGGTCTCGGTCACCGTCAAGGTTAGCGACAACGGCGGCGGCAACGTCACTGCGGTCGATATCCGCCGGGCGTTCTGGTCCAATCACGGCCACAAGCTGTTTGCAGCCGGTACCGTGAGCGCCGCGGAAGGTGCGGATCTGTATGGCCAGGAAGTGACGATCACCGACAGCGACAGCGGCGAGGTCATCGGCACCGCCAAGGTCAAGCGCCGCGGCACCTGGAAGCTGAAGAAGCGCCTGGAGGTCGCTCCCTGCTCGATCACGGCCAGCGTCGGCGAAGTGAGTTCCAGCCAAGACGTCAGCCGCGCCCCCAGCGACTGCGGAAGCGGTGGTGGTGAAGACGATGACGGTGGCGATCACCACGGCGGCAGTCACCATGATGGCTCCGACGATGACCATCGCGGTGGTCACGATGAGGACCACCATGGCCGCGGTCGTCACGACGACTGACCTCTCGGGTTGAGCGTTCGCTCGGCCCACCCAACCGAACCCTCCTCCGTGCGCAACGCCGGAGGAGGGTTTTTTCTATCGATCGAGAACTGGACCTGCCGGCTTACGACCGTTCGGTTAGGGATCCTCTGACTTAGACAGCGGCTGCCAGACGGTGCAGAAAGGATGTGCCGCCAGTATCGTGAGTCGCCGGGAAACCGCGTTTTCCCGTGACAGATGCCGAGGATTCAGGATGGATTTCTAGCAGGCTCCCGAAGTATCAGGAGGCGGAATCAGATCGGGCGCTTGCGTACGGAACCCCGCTGATCTCCCGCATCTGCGCCTCGATCCATTCCTCCGCCTGCTGATTGATCTCCGACGCCGACAGCTTGGCGCCGTCGATGGCTGGTCCGATGCGGACGGTGATGACGCCCGGATATTTCAAATAGGCGTTGCGTTTCCAGAACTCGCCGGCGTTGGGGGCCACCGGCACCACCGGGCAGCCGGCCTTGTGGGCCAGCATGCCGCCGCCGGGCATGTAGCGCCCGCGCTCGCCAGGCGCCACCCGTGTGCCTTCCGGAAACACCACCACCCAAAGCCCCTCGCGGATGCGCTCGGTGCCTTGCTTGATGATCTGCTTCATGGCGGCGGTCTTGGCCGAGCGAGTGATCGCAATTGGCTTGAGAGTGGCAAGCGCCCAACCCCAGAACGGAATTTGCAGCAGGGATTTTTTGAGGACACTGACCAGGGGCGGGAAGATCAGCTGCAAGGCGATGGTTTCCCAGGCCGACTGATGCTTGCAGATCACGACGCCCGGTTGCGCCGGAATATTCTCCAGGCCTTCGACGCGATAGGTGAGTCCGCAGACCTTGCCCAGCACCCAGTAGTTCCAGGCGATCCACAGCTGGGCCACCGCGTAGCGCCGCTCGAAGGTCGTCATTTTCAGGCACCGCACGACGGGGCCGAACAGCACGATGGACACGACCATGTTGATGGCGTAGACGGTCGAACCCAGGATGACCCGCAGGCTAGGCGTGCGCGAACAGGAGGTATTGGCTGGCTTCATAGAGGTTGGCGAAGATGGGAACGTCGAGATCGGGATTTCGCTGCACGGTGCGGTGGCCCTTGCCGGTTTCCACCAGGATGGGGCTGGCGCCTACGGCTTGCGCCGCCTGCAGGTCGCGCAGGGAGTCGCCGACGGCGGGAATGCCGGTCAGATCCACGTCGTGCTTGTCTCTAAACTGCAGGAAGAGGCCGGTCTTGGGCTTGCGGCAATCGCAGAAATCCTCGGGGCCATGGGGACAGTAGAGGATGTCCTCGATGCGGCCGCCGGCCGCTTCAACCGCCGCCAGCATCTTGGCGTGGATGCGCTCCAGGGCTGGAAGGTCGAACAGCCCCCGCGCCAGTCCGGACTGGTTGGTCAGCACCGCGATGCGGAAGCCGGCTCGGGTGAGCGCGGCGATGGCCTCCAGGCTGCCGGGGATGGGTATCCACTCCTCGGGCGACTTGATGTAGGCGTCGGAGTCTTCGTTGATGACGCCGTCGCGGTCCAGGATCAGCCAGCGCATCTCAGGCCGATGCCTGCAGCCGGGAAATGTCGGCGATCTGCAGGAACAGCCGTTCGACGATGGCCAGGAGACCCAGCCGGTTGCTGCGTAGCGTAGCGTCTTCGCACATCACCATGACCTTGTCGAAGAAGGCATCGACCGTGTTTCGAAGGCC
>VEPB01000362.1 GCA_012026715.1 Methylococcaceae bacterium
ATTCGAAGGAACCGGCATCGGACTGGCCAATGTGCGCCGCATCATCCACCGGCACGGCGGCCGGACCTGGGCGGAAGGCAGGCTGGATGGCGGTGCGACCGTGTATTTCGCCTTGCCCTCGATCCCGAACGGATGGCGGAACTGAGCGCCAGCCCCGCCGCGCAGCGGCTACTCCGCCGGCAGCGCTTTTTGGCCGTTCATCGAGCGGACGAACAGATTGGCCCGCTCGATGGAGCGCTCCATCGCCTTGATCAGGCCGGACACCCCCAGGCTCAAGGTCACCAGTTCGCTTTCCAGGGAGGCAATGGCCTGGGCATTGAGGTTGTGCTTGAGGAACAGCACATGGTCCTGAAAAACCGCCAGCACCGGGTCGATCTTGCTCTCGGCCCGGCGCATGGCGGACAGCAGCTGACCGTACAGCTGCTGGGTCTGCTTCAGCTTGGAGCGGCTGGCGCCGCGCAGGGTGCGGTTGCTGTACTGGTCCAGTTCCTCCTCCCACTCGGCGAACAAGGCTTCGGCCACGTCCTGTACCGCGTCGATCCGATCCTTCACCGCCAGCGCCCGCGCCCTGCTGTAGTCGAACTCCACCTTGAGCTGTTTGTAGACATCCTCCAGATCGCCGCCGTCGAACTCGGTCAGCGCGCTGAATTTCTCCAGCGCGGTCTGAAATTGTTCCTTGGCTTCCTCCAGCCCATCGCGGGCGGTTTCCACCCGGCTCACCAGGATGTCCCGCTTGTGGTGTCCCACCGATTCCACGGCGCGGAAATAGACCCGGTGGAACTTGGCGGTGAGATGACGCAATAGCGGGGCCAGCAGGCGGCGGCCGAACTGACTCAAGGGCTGGTCGGAATCGGATTTGTCGGACATGGGGTCGGGCGGAACGGTAACGGAGAGGACTGACATTTTAACGGGCGGCGGGATCCGCCGGTCGAGCACTTCACAAACAGCCGGGCGGTTTGGGCAAGCCGGCGATCAAACAGGCGTAGCGCAACGGTCCCTTGGGAAACAGCCGGTGCAGATAGATGGAATTGCCTTTTTCCTCCCCCAGCTGTTTTTGCGCCGCCTTCACGAACATTCGGGCATTGGGCAAATGGTTGTAACTGCGGTAGTAATCCCGGATGAAGCGGATGATCTCCCAGTGCGCGTCGCTGAGCACGATCGCGGAGCGCTCCGCCAGGACCTGCGCCACCTGTTCGTCCCAGTCGGCGGCATTCACCAGGAAGCCGCCGTCGGTGAGGGGCGGCAGAACGGTCCGATCGAAATTCACCAGCAATGCACCAGATCATGTTCGCAGCACAATTCCACCAGCCGCGAATGACTCACCGGCCCGATGCCCGCCGCGACGGCTGACAGGGCGATGCCGCGGGCGGCCAGATCCGGCTCCAGCGCGTACAGTCGCCGGCCGGCGGCGGCCGAGATCACCGCGAGAGCCAGCCGCGAACCCTCGCGGCAGGCGTAGACCGCCTGTTCCGTCAGCACCACCGAGTCGCCCGCGTCCAACCGCTCGAAGCACGCTGTCAGGCCGGGACCATCCGGCGGCAGCCGGTTGACCAGGTGCAACACCGCCATCAGCAGTGCACCACCACGTCATGGCCGGCAACGAAGCCGCCCAGCTCGGCGCGGGAAATCGGCCGCAGCGTCAGGGTCAGATCGGCTTGAGCCAAGCCCCGCTCCTGCAGGGATTCGGTTTCCACCCACAGGTCTTCCACGTCGTAGATGGGCAAGGCCTGGTAGATCAGGGCGATGTCCTTGCGCCCGGCGCGAAGCGGCTGCTGATCCCGAACCAGCTGAAACACGCCGTCGTCCAGGAACAGCAGCGAAACCGCCTGGTCCATGGCCGCCGTGGTGAGGATCTGGTCCAGGGTTTCCTGCACCTGCACTCCGGAGAGCGGCGCGCTGCCCATGATGAACAGGAATTTCTTGGTCATTCAGGCGCGAAAAACGATGACCCGGTCGGCCTGCAGGCAGGCCGCGACCCAGAGCCCCAAACCGGCGATGCGGAATCCGGCTGCGGCCGGAACCGGGGGAAGGCCGGCGCTGGAAGCCTCCTCGGCGGTCAGCAGGCCACGGCGCTGGGCCGCGGAAATACACAACACCAGATCGACGCCGTGGCGTTCCGCCAGTTCCGCCCAGCGCTGCGACGGCCGCGGCGCGTCCTGGGGCGGGCGGCAACCGCCGAAGCCGTGATAGACGCCGTCATAGTAGAAGAACACCCGCACGATGGCATGGCCCATGTCCAGGGCGGCTTTGATAAACTGGTAGGCAGATTCGCCCGCCTGGGCCTGGCAGGGACTGGCGTTGACCTGGATCGCGAACTTCATCGGCCGCCTGCGTCTAATCTACTGCCGGCGGCGACGCGATGCCGTCCGCAATGAACCCTTCCACAGCTCCAAACCCTTCCCCATTCGATGCCCCTACTACGTCGTTCCCTCGCGGTGCTGCTGCTACTCGGGCAAGCCCACGCCGCCGCAGCCACGGCTCCGCTGTCCAGGCCCAAGTTGAATCTGGACCCACCGGCCGACCTGATTCCCCAAGGCCCGCGCAACAACCCGGCGGGCCAAAGCCCTGACCAGGACCAGCCGCTGCCGGAAATCGGCGATTTTTCGGGCACGGTGATGACGCCATTGCAGGAAAAGGAACTGGGATCCGCGTTTTTCCGTAGTTTACATAACGAGACCCAGATCAGCGAAGACCCCGAGATCGCCGACTACATCCAGACCATCGGCCAGAAGCTGGCCGAAAACTCCGCCAACCCCTCCCTGCCCTTTCATTTTTTCGTGGTGGTGGAACCGACGATCAATGCCTTCGCCGGACCGGGCGGCTATATCGGCGTCAATTCCGGGCTGATCCTCACCTCCGAATCGGAAAGCGAGCTGGCTTCGGTGCTGTCCCACGAAATCGCCCACGTCACCCAGCGCCACCTGTACCAGGCCTTCCAGGCGGCGAACCGGCTGACCCTGCCCACCGCCGCCGCCATGCTGGCGGCCATCCTGATCGGCGCCAAGACCGGTTCCAGCCAGGCCGGGCAAGCCGCCATCATCGCCGCCCAGGCGGCCAGTACCCAGTATCAGATCAACTTCACCCGCGACAACGAGGCCGAGGCGGACCGCGTGGGCATGCAGACGCTGGCCCGCTCGGAATACGATCCGCGCAGCATGCCCAGTTTCTTCGAGAAGCTGCAGCAGTCGACCCGCTACGCCGGCCGCAATCTGCCAGAGTTTTTGCTGACCCATCCGGTCACCGTTTCCCGTATCGCCGATACTCGGGCCCGTTCGGAGCAGTTTCCGTTCCGCCAGTATCCGGACTCCCTTCCGTACCAACTGATTCGCGCCAAGTTGCGGGCGCAAACCTCCGCCAGCCCCGCCGACGCGGTCAATTACTTTCGCGCCATCGCCAACCAGGGCACCCGTCAGCAGCGCGACGTCGCCGCCTACGGCCTGGCCCTTGCCCTGATCGCCGACAACAAGCCGGCCGACGCCCGGCCCGCGCTGCAAAACTTGGCCCTGCAGTACCCCGATTTTCCTCAATTCCTCACCGCCCTGGCCCACTGCGAGAGCGAAAGCGGCAATCGCGACAAGGCCTTGCAGATTTACGAGATGGCCGACGAGCGGTTCCCGAACAACCGCGCCATCACCCTCAACTATGTGCGCGCCCTGCTATCCCGCAAGCGCGCCGACAGTGCCCGCAAGCTGCTGCAACAGTACAGCCGCCACCATCCGTCGACCCCCGAGGTTTACGGCCTGCTGGCGGAAACCTACGCCGGCCTGAACAACCCGCCGGAGTCTCACCGCTATCTGGCGGAATATTACTACGCCTCCGGCCAGACACGCGCCGCCATCCAGCAATTGCGCATCGCCCGCCGCGCCGGCGGCGACGACTATTACGTCAACGCCGTCATCGACGAGCGCTTGCGGCAGTTCGAGCAGGAAGAGGCGGAACGCCGCAAACGCTGACGGCGGATCAGCGGATCGGTTGCCCGGCGGCGCCGTCGGTGGGCTGGGACTCGCCGGTCGCCGACACGCCCGTTGCGGAATCCGCGCCGCCGTCGTCGGCCGGGGGCAACATCGACGGCTTGTTGTTCTGGCCGGCCGCCAGATTCTGCAAGGTCTTGCTGATGAGAGAAGCGATCGTCAGCTCTCCGGGAGCCAGCGGCGACAACTCGACGACAGGCGGAGACACCGCCTTGCCATTGCCCCCGGCCACCTCGGCCGTGCTTCCCGAACCGGCATCGCCGGTGGCGGCGGGAGGGCGGACGGCGCCGGGCAGGTTGGCGATCAGAACCGGAATCGCGGCCGGATTGGTAACCTTCGGAAAGTCCTGAAACACCACGGCCTGCTTGCGGCGAAAATCGTCCTTGCTGTCGGTGCCCCGATTCAGGCCGGCCAAGGTGTTGAGCAACAGCTGGATCCCGTCCGGCGCACCGATGTCGACGATGGCCCGGGCGACCGCCTGGACCAGCGACACGTCATCCATCGCTTCGCTCCAGGCGTCTTCCAGAATGGGCGACAGCTCGTCATGGAAGCGCCCACCCCAGTGATTGTCGCCGATGTGGGCGATGGTATTG
>VEPB01000365.1 GCA_012026715.1 Methylococcaceae bacterium
ATTCGAAGGAACCGGCATCGGACTGGCCAATGTGCGCCGCATCATCCACCGGCACGGCGGCCGGACCTGGGCGGAAGGCAGGCTGGATGGCGGTGCGACGGTTTATTTCTCTTTGCCGCGGTTGAAGACTCCCGGCCGAGGCTGAACACCCGCTGCGCCGGTCACGCGGCCCGGGAGCCTGCCTCGCTAGCCCGCGGCAAGCTGACTTACCGACGTGCCACCGTTCACTGCGAGACCGATCACAAGCGACTCACACGCGCGGCTTCGGCTTGCTGTGCTTGGCCCTGGGACAATCTTCGTACTTTGCGTATCGGAAGTGGTGCCCGGCAATTCTGCTGGACTTCGCAATCCGATCAATTGGAACAACAACGGCCGTGCTGCACGAGGGCAATGCCGCTAAACCGCTCATGGCTCTGGCCCGCTTTGGCTCGGAGTTCACGCTTCATTCCCTGCGAGGCATTCGCACCAGCGAAAACCAGTAGTCGCCGAGTTGGCCTATGGCTTTCACAAACTGGTCGAAGTCCACCGGCTTGGTGATGTAGCCGGCAGCACCGAGATCGTATGAAGCGATGATGTCGCGCTCGACCTCCGAGGTAGTCAGCACGACCACGGGAATGTTGCGCAGTGCCGCATCCTGCTTGATGGCGGCAAGAAACTCCCGGCCGTCCATGCGGGGCATGTTGAGGTCGAGCAGGATCAGATCCGGGCGCGGGGCATCGGCAAAACGCGCCCCCTCGCGGCGCAGGAATGCCAAGGCTTCACGACCGTCACCGACCGCGTTTAGATCGGCCGGGATGTGATTTTCGTCGATCGCGACCTTGACCAGATGCGCGTCGGCCGGCTCGTCTTCGGCCAGCAAAACGACGAAAGGTTGAAGCCTGAGATTCAAGAAACTTCTCCCGCGGGCAATTCAAACATGACACAGCAGCCGCCCCCCGGAGTTTCCCCGATCCAGGCCCGGCCACCGCTGCTTTCAGCCACGCGCCGCAGGATGGCAAGACCGATGCCGGTGCCTTCGCCCGCCGTCGTCAGTCGTTCAAACACGCGGAATGCCCGCTCGCGATAAGCGGGCTCTATTCCGGGACCGTTGTCGCTGACGCTGAATCGCACCTGTGTTCCGAACCTTTCTCCCTGGATGCCGATTCGCAGGCGAGCTTCCTTTCGGCCGAACTGTAGGGCATTGTCCAGTACCGCCGCGAAAACATCCATCAGCCGCGCGACATCCATCCGGGTGGCTGGCAAGTCCCCCAGCGTGACTTCGGCCGCGGCAGCGCGAATGCGGTCGGCCATCCCCTCCAGCAGTTTGGCGACCACCTTGCCGGTATCGAGGGACTTGATCTTACCACGGGGCTGACCAGCCGCCAGGTAACGCTCTACATCGCGCAGCAGGTTTTGCTCGCGACGTGCCTGGCCATCGATGTATTCGAGCGAAAGCCGGGCTTCGGCATCGTCGAGCCGGCCGGCCAGTTGAGCCGTCAAGCGTTCGGCGTAGGTCGCGATGCGGCGAGCGGGTTCCTGCAGGTGATGCGCCGAAATCTCGGCAAAGCGCTGCAATTCGGCGTGGCTCCGCGCCAAGTTCTCGGTGGCCTGCTTACGCTCGGCGAGTTCGGCAATCCGCAACTGTTCGTTGGTCTGCTGCAAGTCCTCAACGCTGTGTTCGAGCCTGGCGCGCAAGCGAAACAGCTCCAGGTGGGTACCGACCCGTGCGAGTAATTCCTCCCGTTGGAACGGCTTGGAGATGAAGTCCACCGCGCCCTGCCGGAACCCCTCGACCCGCTGTTCCGATTCGATGACCGCGCTGAGGAACATGACGGGAATGGCGCGGCTTTGCTCGCGCGCCTTGAGACGCCGCAGCACCTCGTATCCGTCCATTTCCGGCATGCGGATATCCAACAGGATGAGCTCCGGCGGCCAAACCTCGCCCGAGGCCAGCGCGAGTTCGCCGCTGTCGGCGGGGCGCACCCGATAGCCTTCCGCGCTCAACAGGCCCTCCAGCAGCTTGAGCGAGGCCGGATTGTCATCGACGATCAGGACATCGCCTGGATTCATGGCACGGTCTTCCACTCGCTCGGTAGGGTTCGTTCCGCCGGCTTTCAGTGCATGCAGGATGGGCGTCAGCGCCAACTGCTCGACATGGCGCGCCAAAGCTTCTCCCAACGCTGGATTCAGCTCCGTCACCCGGCACACTTGTTCGCCGAGACGGGCGATGTCGAGACCAACCAGGGCGTCGTACAGATCGTGGTGCAGTGCCGCTGGCAGGCTCGCCAACGCCTCCGCGTCGAGCGAGACGCCAATCACCTCAGTGGCTACCGTCACTTCCTCACGGACAAATTCGATGCCCAGATTTCGCGTCAGGCAGTCAAAGATTTCTCCCGGCTGGAAGGGCTTGCGGACGAAGTCGTCCATGCCCGCGGCCATCACACGGTCCCGTTCCTCCTTGAAAACCGATGCGGTGAGCGCCGCGATCTTCACCGTGTCCCCACCCGCCATCGCGCGAATGCGCCGGGTTGCCTCCAGGCCATCCACGACCGGGATGCGGATGTCCATCCAAATGAAATGCGGGTGCCAAGCCTCGAACGCCTCGATTCCGAGCTGGCCGTTCTCGGCCACGCGCACCGTAAGCCCGGCATCGGTCAACAGCCGTTGCAGCAACAGCCAGTTCTCGACCTGGTCTTCGACGATCAGGATGCGATATTCGGGCTGACCGGGCGCCACACCGATCACGCGTGCCCGGTTGATGGGCCGCGTGCTGATTTCGGCCTCGGCGGCCAGTTCGACGGGTAGCTCGAAGCGGAAACAGGAACCCCGGCCGACCAGGCTCTTGACTCGGATGTGGCCCCCCATCAGTTCGATGAACTGGCGGGTAATGCTCAAGCCGAGCCCGGTGCCTTTGTGCAGGGATTGCCGGCTGCCCCCGAGCACCTGATAGAACGGCTCGAAAATGCGCTCCTGATCTTCCGCGGCGATTCCGATGCCGGTGTCCGCCACTTCGAACATGAGCCAAACGGCTTGCGGAGTCTCGGCCGGACGGACATCGATGCGCAGCGTGACGCCACCTTGCGGCGTGAATTTGACCGCATTGCCCAGCAGGTTGATGAGCGCCTGCCGCAACTTGGCGCCGTCGCCGCGGCCCTGCCGCGGAACCGCCGCCGTTTGTTCCAGGCTCAATTGCAGCCCCTTCTCCACGGCCCGCACCCGGATCAGATCCGTGACATCGCGCGTCAGCTCGATCAGATCGAACGGGGCAATTTGCACCGTGAGGCGTCCGGCCTCGATCTTGGCCACATCCAGTACATCGTCGATCAGGTGCAAGAGGTGCTCGCCGGCACGGTTGATCAGATCGAGCGCCTGGCGCTGCTCCTGCGACAGACCGACTTCGGTACGCAACAAGCCGGAGAATCCGAGAATTGCATTCAGCGGGGTGCGCAATTCATGGCTCATGCTCGCCAGGAAAACACTCTTGGCCTTGTTCGCGGCCTCGGCCAACTCCTGGGCTTTCCGGGCGCGTGCGTTGGCGCGCAACATGGCTTCCGCCACCCCGGAGATCATGCTGCCCGTGAACACGAAGACCCCCACGCCGATCCAGTCCGCTGTCTTCGTGATGAATGGTGCGCCCACCAGCAGCGGCCCGCCGAATAGCGCGATCAGAACAGCCAATCCGGTCCCGAGCAAACCGGCGTACAGTCCGCCATACAGGGAGGCGACCATGACCGCAGGATAAAACGTCAGCCATACCAGCAGCGTTCCGAGGCCGTGCAGAGGCCATACGCGCAGGGACGCGGCGATGACAATGGCCACCCCGGCGACGATGAAACGGCGGATCTGCAAGGAGAAGAACTTCTTCCGGCTCATGTTGCGAACTCCACTCCGTCGCCGCCGCTCGAAACCGACGGGATCAAAGCGCGGGTTGGTGACGCGACCACTTGCCCCTATTCGGCGGGCAGGGCCTTCTGGCCGTTCATGGAGCGCACGAACAGATTGGCCCTTTCGATCGAGCGCTCCATCGCCTTGATCAGGCCGGACACCCCCAGGCTCAACGTCACCAGTTCACTTTCCAGGGAGGCGATGGCCTGGGCATTGAGGTTGTGCTTGAGAAACAGCACATGGTCCTGGAACACCGCCAGCACGGGGTCGATCTTGCCTTCCGCCCGGCGCATGGCGGACAGCAGCTGGCCGTACAGTTGCTGGGTCTGCTTCAGCTTGGAGCGGCTGGCGCCGCGCAGGGTGCGGTTGCTGTACTGGTCCAATTCCTCCTCCCACTCGGCGAACAAGGCTTCGGCCACGTCCTGTACCGCGTCGATCCGATCCTTCACCGCCAGCGCCCGCGCCCTGCTGTAG
>VEPB01000120.1 GCA_012026715.1 Methylococcaceae bacterium
AAGCGGATTCACATGCTTATGCGCAGCAGGGAAATGTCATCCTCGATCTGTTCCAGCACCGCCAGTTTCCGGACCTGTTGAAACACCAGTTCCGGCTGGCCTTGGCCGATTTTGAGCTGCTGCTCCAACAGGTAGGCGAACGCATCACAAGTCCAGATTTCGCCCACGCTCGTGGTGAATTCGTAGAGGCCGTCGCTGTAGAGATAGATCAGGCTTGAGGGGGGTATGGAAATACGAATATCCCGGTAGCTTGTTTCATCGATGACCCCGATCGGCGGATCCGGTGAATCAAGCCGCTCAATCAGACTGCCATGATGGTCGAACACTAACGCCGGCGGGTGACCTGCGGCGGCATATTGCAGGGTTTGGTCCGAAGGTCGAAGTATGCCGTACCAGAGGGTGAAGTACATGCCATTGTAACGGTCCATGGGCATGGAACGATTGAGAGCCGCCAGCACCTGGCCAGGCTGATGGAAGTCCACGCCCGCCAGCGCACGCTGTCGCAGAAGATTGAACACCGAGACCGAATGCAGTGCCGCGCCTGTCCCGTGGCCGCACACGTCCAGCAGGTAGAACACAAAGTGTTCGGGATCCAGCCAGAAGTAGTCGAATATGTCGCCGCCAAGTCCGGCCGACGGCACGAAGCGCCAGGAAGCCTTCACCGGGCCGCGCGGCACCGGAGCAGGCAGCAGGGTTTGCACGTAGTGGGCGGCATGGCGCAGATCTTCGCCAAGCGCGTCGGCCTTACGCGCTTCCTCTCGGTGCCGAAACTCGCGCCGCATGAGCTGATTGCCGAGCCGCAGCGATGCGGTGATGGGCCACTCGGCGCGGCCCGCCACCCGAACCTCGTCGATATAGCTGCCGTTGGTGGAGCTAAGGTCTTCCACCCACACCCGGCCCTCTTCGAACCGAATGCGGCAATGGTGGCTGGACACGCAGGGGTCACGCAGGATCAGCGCGTTGTCGTCGGCGCGCCCCACCGACAAGACGTCCAGCCCAAGTTCGATCTTTCGACCCGTTTCGGAGCCGTCGACCACCACCACGAAATGGGCGACCGGCTCGGCCGCCGGCTTCGGAACCCGGGACTGCGCGGACACGAGTTCGGTGGTGTCGTCGCCTCTGGTTTTACCCATGGTTCACCTCGGGTTCCTCGTGTGTGCGTCCGGGTTTCAAACCACTCTTCGTCAAACCGCAGGGTGGCGAACTCGTTCAAGTTATCCCGCGTCGCCCCGGTTGCGCCCGAAGCCACGTCTGACAAATCCGGGCCCGGGGGCCCGACCCGAAGGAGCAAGAATCCTCAAGGCGATGCCAGCAGCTTGCCAGCCACCGTGTTGGCGCGGATCGCCTCGTCATACATGTCGAAGGCTCGCGCTGGCGGAATGGAGGCCGTGCCGGCCCGGGCCACCCGCCACACCTGGTAGAGGCGGAATTCGCCCCCCGGCACGATTTTGGCGATGCGGACGATGCGGTCCGGAAAGCGTTGGGTCTCCTTGATGCTTCCCCAATAGCTGTCCCCCCGGGGTTGAATCTGGGCGTCAGCCAGGTAGGTCTGGTCGGCCTCCTGGCCCTCCGCCAGCGCCGGAATGCCGTCCTCGATCACCACGAACTGGCTGGGCATGAACAGATTGGACGGGTCGACCGGTCGCTTCACGTGGACTTCGCTGACCACCACGTCCCCCGGCTTGAGGGGCTGGGCCAGATCCACCGGTTCGCTGCCCTGCCCCACGATGCGGCGGAAACTGCGGTCGACCTCCAGGCCGGAAGCCTTGGCGGTCACCGCCCCGTAGGGCAGCACCGCCGTCACCGTGGATGTCGGCATCTCGTCGGGTTTGATGCCTTGGATGCGAATTTCGCCCAAGTCCACGGTTTCGTTGAATTTGGTGAATACGCCGAGGAAACCGCCCGGCATGGGCTTGAGCTGACCCAACTGGGCACCGTCGCGGGCGATGGCCACCAGTTTGCGGCCGCCGGCTTTCTGATCTTTGGCGGTCGACTCCGCTTCCCGGCTCAAGATCTCACGGGTGTTGAAGATGACCTGGGCGGTGTCGTAGGTGGAAAGCCAATAACCGTTCTTCTGGCTGCGCAACAGCACTTTCTTGAGCTTGGCCTCCAGCGCCGGTGGAAGCGCCTGGGCCGCGTTGAGCGCACCCAACCCGGAGGAAACCAGACTGGGCATGCCAAAGCCGAAGCCCAGTTGCTCGAAAGCCGGACTCGGTCCCAACGGTTGCTCCGGATCGAACTGATCGAGTGCCTGCTTCAGCCGCTTCACCAGTTCCGACTTCGGTGCCGGCTGATCCTTGAATTCCTGGTGGAAGCTGTGCCAAGACTGGGCCTCGTAGGCCCTAACAATCCGCAGGGCGTCCGTCAGGTCGGCGATGCCGGGACGAGGCGCTGCCAGTACCTGCTTGACGAAGGCCGCCTGCTGTTGCCACGGCGAGGGATAGGTTTCGCCGACATCGGCCAGTCCGCCCAGGATAAAACCGCCGTTGAGCTGGCTGTTGTCAGCGTTTTGGCTCAACTGAGCGGACAGCCAATCCATGCCTTTACTGTAAGCCAGTCCTGAACCTTCCACGCTGAGTTCGTTGGCGAACTTCAGGGCCCGTAGCGCGATGAGGGTGACCGGCAGGCTCGGGTCGGGATCGCTCGGCCAGAGGCTGAAACCGCCGCTTCCCTTCTGATTCCGGACAATTTTACGGATACCCAGGGCCGCGTTGTCGCGGGCCCGCTCCAGGGTCTTGGCCAAGGGGCCCAATTGATCGGATTTGATGCCGGCGCGCTCGAGCAAATCCATCAGCACCAGATTGGGCACCGTGCTGTGGACCAGTTGTTCAGTGCAACCGTAGGGGTATTGCACCAGCATCGCCGCCGCCTGCATCGAGGCCCCCAGCAATCCGGAACTGACCTGCACCCTGACCTTGGCGAGCTCCACGTTGTCGGGGATATCGGAATGGAGGGCGTCGCCGCCGGGCATGCCGGCGTAAACCTGCTCCATGGACGCCGGCTTGAGCGGGATCTCGAACTCCTCGGCACCGCCGACCCGCACGCCGGGATCGGCTTGGAGGCTCACCTGAAGGCCGGCCTTGCCCGCCTCGTCCTCTGCGGCCACCCGCAGCGGCCAGCGGTATTCGCCATTGGCCTTGAGTTCCGGCTTGACTTCGGCCTCGCCGGAGAGGAATTGCAGGGGGCCAACCATGCCCAGATTACCCTGCGCGGCGACCGGTTGCGCCAAATGATTGGTCAGCGTGACCGCCAACTCGGTTTCATCGCCGTCCCGCAGGAACTGGGGGCCGGCCAAGTCCACCGAAACGTCGGTAACGCTGCGGAACTGTCCGGTGGCCTCGCCCAGCCGCCCTTCCCTATCGCCCGCCACCGCCGTGACCAGCCATTCGGTGACGTTGGCCGGCATGTCCACATCCACCACGGCCTCGCCCTTGGCATCGGTGACGACGTGGGGGAACCAGCCGGCGGTATCCCGCATGGCCTTCTTGGCCAGCTTGCTCTGGCTCTTGAGGGCGCTCAGGGCGAAGTTGGGCTTGCGCAGCAGGTCGGCATAACCGTAGCCCTGAAGGTCGTCGGAGTAAAAGGTGGACAGGTTGATGCGCTGCAGCGGATAGAAAAAGTCGAACACACCGGGCCGAAATTCGGCCTGGACCGCGTAGACCGCCCGGTCGACGATGGAAACTGACAGTTCGGTGGCGCTGGCCGGGCTGCCGTCGGCACGGGTCACGGCGAGGTGCAGCTTGGCGGGTTTGAGCGGTTCGGTCTCGGCCTTTTCCGGCCGGATGGCGATCTGCAATCGCTTGTCGCGCGGCACGATGCGGAACCCCAGGGTTTGTTCCCGGTACTTGCCGCCCGCCATGGGCACGGTCACCGTGTGGTAGAACCCGGTGCCGTATTCCGGCTTGGCGGTCACCTCGAACCAGCGGCTGCGGCCCTGAGCTTGAGCAGCTCGGGTGTCGAAGATGCGCGCGCCGGCTACGGTTTCCCACACCGTCCCCTGCTCGCCGCTGCCCCAGCCCTTGGGCAGCAGGGCGAACACCTTGGCGGTCTCGCCGGGACTGAGCACGGTGGTGGGGGTGTAGAGTTCCAGTTCCGGATTGTCGGCTACCGCCTCGCCGCCGGTTCCGGCCACCACCAGCGTGGCCGGCTGGGAACTGGATTCGCGACTCAGCCGGCGACCTTCCAGCGTTTCCAGGGTGGCGGCCGCGCTCAATCGGCCGAAGCCGGTCAGGGTTGGCACCGCCAGTTCGCTGCGTCCACGATCGTCGGTGGTGAAGGGCAGCTTCACCAGACTTTGCTGGGCGGTGCCGGGCTGTTCCAGCAGCACGTCCACCACCCCGCCCGCCTTGGGTGCCGGCTTGCCATCGGCATAGGTCGACTGGATCAACAGCTTGAGGTCCTTGTCCCCGAGCGCCGCGATGGTCTTGCTGAAGCGTAGCGCCGGCTGCGCTTCCGACAGGGTGACATAGAGGCTGTCGGTGATGATGGCCTGCCCACCGCCAGTATCCTGGGCACGCACCATCAGGCTGTAAATCCATTCCTGATCGGGCTTGTCCTTGTCGCCCTTGGGCACGGTGAACTGAAATTCCGCCTCCCCGTCTTCCGCCAGGGCGGGCGCGCTGTCCCAGGAATTGCCCGCCTCTCCGCCGGCCTGGGCCTGACGTTCCTCGATGGAGCTATAAATCCGCTGCGGCTGGGTCAAAGGCGCCGCCGACTTCACATCGCCGAAATAATCATTGCCCGCGCTCAGGCCGGCACCCGCCTCGGTAACGAACTGCGGGGCCTCGAATTTCTTGCGGTACAGGAACACTTCGAACTTGACGTTCTGGGGCGCTCCGCCGCTGTAGCGCTTGGCGCGGAACTTCAGCTTGAACGGCTGGCCCGGCGCTACCGTGGGGCTGCGCTCCAACAGCTCCAGGTAAAACGTCGGCTTGACGTAGTCGCGTACCCGGAACTCGCCGCCGTAAGCCTTGTGGTCGATTTCCGCGAGCAATCGGTAAAGTCCGGGCGTCTGGCCTTCGTCGAGATCGAAGCTGCCGGAGAAGGATCCGTAGTCGGTCAGGGTCGACTTGCCTTCCAGACCGCTCGCGTTGCCGTCGGCCCGGATCAGCGAAATGGCGGCCTGTCTGGACTGAAAGCCGGGGATAACCAGCTTGCCGTCATCCATGTTCCGCACCATACCTTTGTAGTAGAAGGTCTCGCCCGGCTTGAAGATCGGCCGGTCGGTCAACACGAATACCGCATCGTCCCGGGTCTGGGTCGGCAGGAAATCGGTGGCGGTGAGCGCCGTGGCCTTGGGCGTTTCGACGCCGGTAGCCGGGCCTCCGCTGCGGCCAGCCTGCGCCGGGGTCATGGACGCATTGCCGCCCTGCCCCGCCGCGCTCGCGTTCCCTTCCGTAGCGGCAGTTGCCGGGCGGGTCGCGGGCGCATCCACCCGCACCACCAACTTGCCGTCCAGCACGCCTTCCGGATTGCGGAAGCGCAGTTCACCCTGGGCGTCGGTGGGCTCCTGCAGCGGAACCCAGCGGCCACGGCCGTCGCGGAAGCTGATCCGGGCGGCGGGAACCGGTTTCAGTTCCCGCGTCATCACCCGCACCAGCAACTGTTCGCTGGATTGCTTGACCTGGACCGCCAGGCTGCTCACCTGAATCAGGCACTGGCCTTCGGTCTTGCCCTGCACCGCCTGCAGTAGATAGACCCCGTCCGGCAGCGGGTCCAGGCTAACGTGGCGCACTTTGTAGCGATCTTCTTCCCAGGCATCCTGGCCGAACCACCAGCCGAGGTCCTGGGTGGCTTCTCCGCCGCGTTGGAGGTCGAGGTAATACTCCTTGACCACCTCAAAGCCGGAGGGCGGCGCCACCAGGATTTGCTGAGGCACGGTCGCCAGGGGGTTGCGCGCCACGTTGAGGATGGCTCGGTTGAAGGAGGTTCCCTGCAGGGACTTGCGGAAATCCTGATTGATCAACCCGCGAAACAGCCGCAGGGGGGATTCCGCACGGTTCAGTCCCTTGGCGAAATAATGCCCCGGATTCAGCTCGCTGACCGGCTCCTCGTAGCTCCGGCTCAGGTTGAGCTGGCCGTCCAGGAAGTTTTCCAGGTTTCTGGGTCGCAGCACCCGTACCATGATCGGTTGATCGGTGACGGTGTAATCGAGCCGGACCTGGGGTTGCTCGGTGCTGGAAAAGGAACGTTCGGCGGTGAGATAGAAGGGACTGCCGGCCTGTGCGGGCATGACCAGAACCAACGCAATCCAGATGGCCCAGAAAACACGGAAAAGCCAACCGTGGCGTGGGCACGCCTCTTGGCGCCCAACACCCACGCCGATCGACGTTGGGCAACGCTGCGCCATTGCCCAAGCGCCGTTTGACTTTCTCATTTCCCACCCCCCTGGCTTACCGCAAAGCCGTCCAGGGTCACGGTCTTACCGCCGCCGGCCCGGCCGGCGTAAGCCAGGATCGGCAAACGGCCGAAGAAATTGTCGCCGTCCTTGCGCATGGCGGCCTTGGCTTTTTCGTACTCCTGCTTCCAGCGCGGCGCGAAATCGCCGGCATCCTCGTCGCCTGCGGCCCCGCCTGCCAGAAACAACTCCCGCAAACCCGAGTCGGGATTGACAAAAGCGGCCAGTTGCGCCGACGCGTAGCGTTGCTTGGCGGCTCCCCGTTCCCAATCCAGCGGACTGAGGGATTGATGGGCGCAGGCGTCCTTCATGCGGGCCAACAAGCGTTCCGAGGTTGCCGCCAGAAACACCGCCCCGCCGCCGCATTCGGCGCTGAGGTCGGCCTTGCGCAGATATTGTTGATAGGCGCCGGTCGCCTGGGGCTCGGTCTGGTTGGCGACGATCACCCCCACCGCTCCAGCCGGGCTGTCCTTGCCGTCGAAATCCCAAACGACCGCAAAACCGCTCTCCTCCGGCGCCGTTTCCGCCCGTGGGCCGGGGCCTTCGGTCGCCAGTTGGCGCCAGTCTTGTTCGGTCCAGGTCGCCGGCAAGTGGAGACTGGTGGCAACCGCCGCGAAACTGTCGTGAGGAATGGCCGCCAGCACGCCATCGAAAATGCGTCCGTGCAGATGCGGGGTCCAGGGGCCGGACGGCAGGCTGAGGCTGCCCAGTTCGCCATCTTTCAATGCAAACCGGATGGTCAGGTCCAGGCTTTCGGTGCCCGCCATCACCGGCAGAACCTTGTCGACGAAGGCTTCGGCCCTGAGGGTGACGCTCAATGGCGCGTCGGGCACGCCGCCGGAGGGCGGCGTGAGACTCTCGATGACGTTGAGCAGGGCTTCCATGCCATGAGCCAGATAGACCCGGTCATCGACCTCGGTCAGGAAGAAGCGCTGCAGCCCCACCCGCATTTCCAGCACCGGCGCCGGTAGCCTGGCGAGCTTGTAGCCGCTGGTCGCCAGTAGCGAGGCCATCACCGGCAAGACCTTGATGGCGTAGGCGCTGTCGCCGCGCCGGAAGCTGAGCACCCAGCCCTGGCTGCCATGGACCAGGTCGTAGTGGAGCTGGCCATGGGCGGCGATGGCTTCCCGCACCAGGGTCTGCATGAATTCTCCCTGGAGGCCGTCCAGCTTGAGATCCTCCGCCTTCACCTTGAGGCTGTTCAGAAGCCCGTGAAACAGCCCCTGCACGAAGCGATTGGCCGCCAATTCGCGGGCTTCCGGATGCTGGTCGTACCAGCTCAGCAGCTCTTTGCCGTTCCCGAAATACAGGGATAGGGCGATGGGATGGGTCTTCACGTACCAGGTGGCGATCCGCGGGCAATCGGGCGGGCGCGGCGTGCTGGACGATACCGTGGTGGCGGCGGAATCATCGCCCCCCACCAGGGCCACGCACTGTTCGGTCGCGGCCGGGGCGGCGCGGCTGTCGGCAATGCGGGAGTCGGCGCCGTCCAGGTCGTCGCCGTCCAGGTCGCGCAGCTTGACCACCACGTCCAGCATCGGCAGCTCCGGTTTCACCAGCTTGGCCAGCGGCGTTTCGGCGGCCTGGCGACTGAGCAAAAGACCCGCCGCGATCGCCGTCGCCACCGCAGCGGCCAGCGCTAGATAGAGGTAACGCCTTGGGGACGCAGACGGTTCCATTCGTACACTCCGAGGAAGTAAGGATTATCGGCGCGGGGTATCCACACCGGATCGGGGGAATCGAGCAACTCGCCGACCCGGACGACCCGCACCTGGGCTTGCTCGCCTCGGGCACCGTTGTGGTAGACGGCCAGCGAAGCGGTGCGGTTTTCCACGAACACCATCAGGTGGAACGGTTCGTCGTTGTCGAGCGGTTTGCGGTAGACCAGCAGGTCGCCGCTCTTGGCCGCTTCCAGCTGCCGCGCCTTGGGTCTGAAGTTATAACTCACCAGGGTCTCGGCGTCGGCGAAGTGGCCGTAGCGTGCCTCCCCGGTGTCTTGCAGCCCCACCTGCCAAATCTGCGGATAATGCGGGAACAGTTGCCGGGCGCGGTCGGACAAGGGCGGCAGATGCAGTCTGGCCGGAAGGCCAAGCTTGGCGGTCCGGGGAGCGGATCGCTCTTCCAGGGCGGAGCGGTAGGCGAACCGGACCAGGCCGGCGCAATCGCGCTGGCCGGGCTCCCACAAGGGACTGGGGCGGCGCGCCTGTTGCAGCGCCACGTCAACCACCACCCGGCGCAAGGCATCCTCGTCCTGGGGCAGCAGATAGCCGGTTTCCTCGCCCCCTTCCCCGACCCGCTTGGGCCCGGTGCGGATGTATTCCGTCACTTCCGGCGGGCGGTCGCGCTCGGCGTCCTGGCCCGGCACGTAAATCTTGGCGGGGCGGCGGTTGCCCTGGATCACCACGTACGCCAGGGTCTGGGTCTCGCCGGGACGTGCCAGGGGTTTTTGCACCCGCCGCCGGGTTTCGGTGGGCAAACCCTCGTCCAGGATGATGTCCAGATTGGCCAGGGTGTGCTGGACCGCGCCTCCCGGCCAATAGTTGGTGTCGATGCGGAACACCCCCACCGGCGGTGCCGGATGCACGTAGAGATAGGGGCCGTAGCCGGCTTTGTCGAAACTTTCGCCGTCGGAGTTGAGGAAAAAGATGCCACCCGTGGGCGAGTTGGTGTCGGCCCAGTACACATGGGTCCGGTCGGGTTCGTAGATGTGCAGGTCGGTATAGACCGAATCGGTGTCGCTGGTCAGCACCACCTTGAAGGGAATGGGCGAGATGTTGGCATCCACGGTGGCCGAGGCCCGGGCGATTCCGGCAGCGTTGGCACATTCGGCAATCACCGTGTTGCGGCCCTTGGCGGCCGGGAACATGCGCGAAAAATTCCCGCCGTTGGAACGGATGTAGTAACGCACGCCGTTGATGTTGAGCACGATGGGGTCGACCGCCGGATCGGAACAACGGCCGGCCACCTGCAATTGCAAGGCGCTGGTCCAGCCTCCGGCGGGCTTGGTCAGGCTCAGGGTGGGAACCTGAGGCTTGCCCGGCGGGGTCGGCGCGGCGGTGGCAGGCGGTGGAGCGGACTCCTCGCCCTCTTCTTCCCCTTCGCCGGACTCGGCGCTCTCAGCGGATTGGGTGGCCGGAGGCAACTGTCCGCGCCGCGCCAGGATATCCGGATCGGTGCTGGGTGTCGCGCCCGCGAGCGGAGCCCAGAGGATCGAATAGGCCAGTGCGATCGCCCCCATCAGGAACAACCGCGGTCCCAGCCGGCGACAGAGGCTGAGACCGGCTCCCTCGAAAGAGTCCGACCAGAGGACAGGCCCGGTGTATGGCATCGGCGATACTCCTTCGCGGCGATCGATTAGGGCGGCAATCATATCGGATATCCCGCAGCGCGGGCAGGGTGGCTGATCAAACGAGGTCGTCCGGGGCGGCATCCAAGTGGCTGGCGC
>VEPB01000431.1 GCA_012026715.1 Methylococcaceae bacterium
ATTTCGTTCCCGCGACTGCGGGCTGCCCGAACCCGGGTGGCCCGATGAAGCCGCGCCGGATCTAAGCGAGGCCTTAGGCGTTCGCCACCTGGGCCGGCGCGTAGTCGCCGCGCCAGAATTTTTCCAATTGATAGAATTCCCGCACCTGGGGCTTCATCAAGTGGACGATGGCATCGCCGAAATCCACCAGCACCCATTCCCCCCCGGTCAGGCCTTCCACGCCCAAAGGCTGGAGCCCGGCATGCTTGGCTTTCTCCACCAGGTGACCGGCCAGCGCCGCGACGTGGCGTTCCGAATTCCCGCTGGCAACGATCATGTAATCGGTGATACTGGTCCTGCCGCGCACGTCGATCACCACCACATCGACCGCCTTGCCGTCATCGAGCACGGACAGCAACAGGGGCAGTATCGCTTCGTAGTCCATGGCTTTTCGCGGATTACTGGCGTTGCGGCCGAATATGAACATCGGCCTCGGCGCGTAACGCCGCGAAATAGGCCAGCGCTTCGGTTTGGGCAAGGCTGCGTGCCAGCGAATCACGCAAGGTTGCGGCCTCCTTGCCGTCCTTGTCGGACGCGCCATCCTTGATCTCCAGCAGTCGCAAGACGACCTGGTCACCGTTGGCCAGTTCAACCTTGGCGTAGGGATCGGTGGCCAGCTTCGATGGAGAGATTCCGAAGGCCGCCGATACCAGGTCCGGCGGCAATGCGGTGCCATTGCGCCTGATAGGCTCGGGTTTGGAAACGGTCAACTTGCCGGTTTTTGCCAAGTCGTCCAGGGCCTTGCCGGCACGGGCCGCAGCCAGCAGATCGTCGGCGCGCTTGCGAGTTTCGTCCATGACCGCTTGCTGTTGCAACCGCTCAACGATCGACTGCCGAACTTCAGCCAACGGTTTGGGTGCCGCCGGGACCCGCTGCTTCAGATGAACCACCACCGCCTTGTCCTTGCCGACCTCCACCAGATCGCTGTTCTTGCCGTCCAGCACTTCATCTGAGAAGGCGGCCTTCCGCAATTCCGGATTGGCTGCGATGCCTTCCCCTTCATCGCGGGAAAACAGCGCGCTGGTTTGCACCTTGGCGCCAACCGCCTGCGCGGCCGCCTCGAGGCTCTCCGGATGCTCAAAACTCACGGTCACCAAGGCCTGGGCCAGGTCGTCGAATTTGGCTTCAGCCGCCGCGTGCTTGGCCAGGCTCATCAAATCGGCGTGAACTTCCTCGAATGTGCGTGTCACCGACGGCTTCAGTTCGGTGACCTTGACCAGGTGGTAGCCAAAGGGCGAACGCACCGGCCCTGAGACCTCGCCCTGCTTGAGCTTCTGGGTCTCGGCGTAGACGTTGGGATCGATGCTGTCCTTGCTGACGTAGCCCAGGTCGCCGCCTTTGGCGCCGGACTGCTTGTCATCGGAAACTTCCTTGGCCAGCTTGGCGAAGTCCTCTCCCTTGTCCAGCCGCTGGCGCAGCTCGGCAGCCTTCTTCTCGACCTCCGGGTTGGGCGTATCGGCGCTCAACAGGATATGGCTCACCTTGCGCTTTTCCGGCGTCACATACTGGGCTTTCTGCTCCTCGTAGAGGGACTTCAGGTCGTCTTCGGTCGGCGCCATGGTCTCGGCGACACTGGTCAGATCGAGGCTGACATAGTCCACCGCGACCTTCTCGGGAGTTTGATAGTCCGTTTGATGGCTATTGAAATACGCCTCCACCGCGCTCTCATCGATCTTGCCCGCGAACGGCGCCTTGCTGACCGTGATGTATTCGATGCGCCGTTCCTGGTTGCGTTTCTTGAGGAAATCCTCAACCATCCGCTCCGGGGCGAATACTGAATCCATCAGGCCCCGCGAGTATTGGGCCGAGAGCAGACGCTGGCGGGCCTGCTGACTAAATGCCGCGCTCGACATGCCTTGCGAAGCCAGGGCCAGCTTGTACTTTTCCATGTCGAACTTGCCGTCGGTCTGGAAATAGGGCTCTTCCTGCACTGCCGCCCGGAGGTCGTCGTCGGACACCGCGAAGCCGCTGGCCCGCGCCTGCTGGTTTATCAATTCCTCGCGGATGATGCGTTCCATGGCCTCCTTCTTGAGCTGATCCTCGGCCATATCGCCGATCCCCACCAGATTGGCGAGCTCCTGTTCGTAGACCCGGTTGACGTCGCGTTCGAAGATCTCCCGGTCGCCGACCGTGGCCAGCGGAGCTTCGCGGCCATTATCCAGATAGTTTTGGATACCCCATAACGCGAAGGGGACTCCAACCACGATCAACATGACCCATGCAAAGACCCCTTTGGCATGATCGCGAATCGCCTGAAGCATAATGGTTCAACCCTTTGGCTTGGATGTGGGGCCGGCTTTCTTTGGCCCATAAAAAACCCCGGACTTCGGGTCCGGGGTTTGTGGTTTGGCGGAGCGGACGGGGCTCGAACCCGCGACCCCCGGCGTGACAGGCCGGTATTCTAACCAACTGAACTACCGCTCCAAAAACTTTGGTGGGTGCTGTAGGGATCGAACCTACGACCCTCGCCTTGTAAGGGCGATGCTCTCCCAGCTGAGCTAAGCACCCTGCAACTGAAGAACCGGTATTTTATCGCATCCGTGAGCGCTTGACCAGGCTTTTCGGGCCATCCATTAGCCGCTGCCCCCCCGGATCCTTCGCCAAGCTGCTCAACCCCAAGACTCCTCCAGGGGTATGCGAGCCGGAGATTCTATCACTGCAACCCCCGCCATTCAACCGTTAAACGGGCATGCCCCCCGGAACCCTATTTGACCACCTTGAGCTGTGGGCGGGACCGCGGCGTGGTTTGACTCGACGGCTCGTCGCCTGCCGGTGGCGGCGCATCGCCCTCGCCTTCCTCGAACACCATGCCACGACCGTTTTCCTGGGCATAGATCGCCTTGACCGCCGCCGTCGGAACGCTGATCGGGGTCGACACCCCGCCGAACCGTGCCCGGAATTCGATCAGTTCATTGCCCATCATCATGCCCTGGACCGCGCGCGGCGCCACATTGAGGATGATCTCTCCGTCCTTCACGAATTGCGGCGGAACCAGCACGTCCTTGCCCGAAGCGTTGACCAACAAGTAGGGGGTGCACTCGTTGTCGTTGATCCATTCGTAAAACGCCCTGATGAGATAGGGCTTAATGACATTCATCAAGTCCCCGTCTGCATGATGCCGGCGCCGCCCAGCTCCCGCTCCTGATCGCTCAGGCTGGCCTGAAATCCGTCACGGGCAAACAACCTGTTCGCATAATCCCGGATCGGGTCGGCGTTCTTGGGCAAGTCGATTCCGACCGCGGACAGTCTCCACAAAAGCGGCGCCAAGGCGCAATCGACCAGGGAAAACTCTTCGCTGAGAAAAAACGGCTTGGCTCCAAATACCGGGATCGCGGCAATCAAGCTATCCCGCAGCGTCTTCCGCGGTTTGGCAGCCTTCTTGTCGGCGGAACGTTCGATTTCATCCAGCAACGCATACCAATCCTGGTCGATTCGGTGCACCAGCATGCGTGCCCGCGCCCGCGACACTGGATCCATCGGATGCAACGGCGGGTGCGGAAAGCGCTCGTCCAGATATTCCATGATGATCCGGGAGTCGTACAAGACCAGGTCCCGATCGACCATGGTGGGCGTCGAACCGTATGGATTCAATTCCAGCAAATCATCCGGCGGTTGGGCCACGTCGATGAACTCGATGTCGGCGGAGATGCCCTTTTCGTAAAGGACGAAGCGGGTGCGATGACTGTAGGCGCAGGTGGGTGAACAATAAATCGTCATCACCGATTTGCGACTGGCCGCTGTTGCCACGCGTAGTACCTCTAACAATCCAAGGAAGGTTGATGTTGGGTGTGTCCGGCGGTACCGCCGCTTAAACGGTACGCCGGTCGCTATCCTAACCCAACACCTAGGGTGCGGTGGCGGTTTTTTTCCAGTACTCGGCCTTTAGCCGGTATAGCACCAAGCTCAGCGCCAATAGTCCAAGGAGGACGAACTTACCATAGCGAACCCGATCGAACCGCGCAGGCTCCCCTACATAGGCCAGGAAGGCGACCAGATCGTTCACCGCGGCGGCGAACTGCTCCGGACTTTGGGTGCCGGGGTGGTCGATCACAAGCTTGTCGAGCGCTTCGCCTTCTCCCGGTATCTGTTTGAAGACCGGCCGTTGGATGCCCTGCAACTGCCACAGCACGTTGGGCATACCCACGTTTTTCAGCACCGCGTTATTGGAACCGGTGGGACTCTCGGAATCGACATAGAATCCCTTGAGATAGCTGAACAGCCAGTCCTCGCCGCGGGCCCGGGACACCAGCGACAAATCGGGCGGATCCACGCTCAGCCAATTCTTGGAATCCTCGGCGTTCATCGAACCTTCGATGCTGTCGAGTGACCGACTGTCGGGCGGCATCAAGCCGGCCGCCTTCAGTTGCTCCTCCGACAATTTCAAGTCCGTCGCCATGCGCGAATAACGCATATGTTTCACCGAGTGGCAGCCGGCGCAATAGTCCATGTAGATGCGGGCGCCCCGCTTCAGCGACTCCAGGTCGGTGATGTCCACATCAGCGTCTTCCAACGGCAAGCCGACTCCTTCGGCAAGGACTGCCTGCGAAATCAGCAGGGAGAGCACGAGCGCGATCAGGTTCTTCATGGCTTGGACTTGCAGCAGGTTTGTTTGAGTTTTTGACACAGGCCGGAAACTTCGGCTTCGGCCCGGCGGTAAGCCTCACAGCTCTGAACACCCTGTAACAGGTAGCGGATGCAGTCCCACAACAGGCCATGCCGCTCAGCCAGCGGGATGACCGGCGCCCGCAACCGCTCCGGCAACGGCAGCGTCTTTTCCGCCCGCGAGTAGAACGGCAACGCGATGAAGAACAGGAAATAAATGCCTGAAAACAGCCGCGCCAGCAGGGTGGTGGTCACGGTGACCGGCTTGGTTCCCAGGATTCCCAAGCCGATGAATGCAACGACCAGCAAAACCAAGGACAGCTTGAAGGTCCGGCTGCGGTAGCGGATCGATTTCACCGGACAGCGGTCCAGCCACGGCAGCAGGAACAGCACGGCGATGGAGGCGCCCATGGCGACCACGCCGCCCAGCTTGTCAGGAATGGCCCTGAGGATCGAGTAGAACGGCGTGAAGTACCACACGGGAGCAATGTGCTCGGGGGTCTTCATGGGATTGGCAGGCTCGAAGTTCGGATGCTCCAGGAAGTACCCTCCCACCTCCGGCGTATAGAAGATGATGAAGGAAAACACCAGCAGAAACACCGAAACCACGAACAAATCCTTGACCGTGTAATACGGGTGCAACGGAATGCCATCGCGCGGAATGCCGTTTTCATCCTTATCGGACTTGATTTCGACGCCATCCGGGTTATTGGAGCCGACCGTGTGCAACGCCGCCAGATGGAACACCACCAATCCCAGAAGCGCCAGCGGGATGGCACTCACGTGCAGGGCAAAGAAGCGATTGAGGGTGGCATCGGCCACCACGTAGTCGCCCCGGATCAATAGCGCCAGTTGCTCTCCCACCACCGGGATGGCGCCAAACAGGGAAATGATGACCTGGGCACCCCAATACGACATCTGGCCCCAAGGCAGCAGATAGCCCATGAAGGCTTCTGCCATCAGCAACAGGAAGATGAACATGCCGAACAGCCATACCAATTCCCGCGGCTTCTTGAAGGAGCCGTAGAACAGACCCCGAAACATGTGGAGGTAGACCACCACAAAGAACAGGGAGGCACCGGTGGAATGCATGTAGCGGATCAGCCAACCCCAGCTGACGTCCCGCATGATGTACTCGACCGAATCAAAGGCCAGATTCGCGTCCGGCTTGTAGTGCATGGCCAGAAAGATGCCCGTCACGATCTGTATGACCAGCACCAGCAAGGCCAGGGATCCGAAGAAATACAGAAAGTTGAAGTTTTTCGGGGCGTAGTAGCCCGCCAGGTGTTCCTTCCAAAAGGAAGTGACCGGCAGTCTTTCATCCAGCCACGCCAACACGGTATTGCTCTTTTCGCCGGACATCATGCACCCCCCTCGTTGAGGCCGATCAGCAACCGGGTATCGCTCAAGTAGTGATGGGGCGGAATATCCAGATTCTTGGGCGCGGGAACCCCCTTGTAGACGCGCCCCGCCAAATCGAAGCGCGAACCGTGGCAGGGACAGAAGAACCCGCCCATCCAGTCGGGGCCAAGGTCGGCCGGGGCCAACTCCGGCCGGTAGGTCGGCGCGCAGCCGAGATGGGTGCACACCGCCAGCGCCACCAGGATTTCCGGCTTCAGGGAGCGGGTCTCGTTCTTGGCTCCCGGCGGCTGGTCCGATTCGTCCGACCCGGGATCACGCAGCTTGTCTTCGACCCGGCCCAGCGATTTCAAGGCTTCCGAGGAGCGCCGCAGCACCCAAACGGGTTTGCCGCGCCACATCACCGTGATTTTTTGGCCGGATTCCAATTTGCTCAGATCGACTTCGATGGGAGCCCCGGCCGCTTGGGCCTTGAGGCTGGGTTGCAGGGATGCGACGAAGGGTGCTGCCGCCAGCGCGGTACCAAGCGCACCCATGACGGACGCTGTTTTAGTGAGAAACCAGCGTTTGCTGGTATCCACCGATTGATCAGTCATTTTGCCCCCGGGGAGATTGTGCACACATTCACGGTTTATTTGTTATTGGTTAACGAGGTGTTTTCAATTTTAGAAATATCCCTCGCCGGACACAATCCAATGTTTCCGCCAGGGGCTGATACGGCCGACCCGCCAGCCCCTGGCCGAGGATCCCAGGCACTTTGAATCGCCTTACAAAACAATGCGATACTCAGCCGACCGGGCGTGCGCGGTAAGTCCTTCGCCACGCCCTAAAACCGAGGCCGTGGCTCCAAGAAGTGCGGCGCCCGCGGGCGAACAACCGATCACCGACGTGCGTTTCTGGAAGTCATAGACCCCCAAGGGCGAAAAAAACCGGGCGGTACCGGAGGTGGGCAAAACGTGGTTGGGGCCGGCGCAGTAATCGCCCAGCGCCTCGGCGGTGTGACGCCCCAAGAACACCGCGCCGGCGTTCCGAACCGACTGCAGCAGCTGCTCCGGTTGCGCCACCGACAATTCCAGGTGTTCCGGCGCAATCTGGTTGGCCAGCTCCGCGGCCTGATTCAGGTCGGCGACCTGAATCAGGCCGCCCCGCTCGGCCAGGGCGATCCTGATGATGGCCTGGCGCTCCAGGGTCGGCAGCAGCTTTTCCATGCTGGCCAGGACCGCATCCAGATGGTCGCCGTCTGGAGAAATCAGGATGGACTGGGCATCCTCGTCGTGCTCGGCCTGGGAGAACAGGTCCATCGCCAACCAATCCGGATCGGTCTGTCCGTCGCTGATAACCAGAATCTCGGACGGACCGGCGATCATGTCGATGCCGCACTGGCCGAACACCAGCCGCTTGGCCGTGGCGACATAGGCATTGCCGGGACCCACGATCTTGTCGACCCGCGGCACCCGCTCGGTGCCGTAGGCCAGCGCCGCCACCGCCTGCGCCCCGCCCACGCAGAACACCCGGTCGCCGCCCGCCAAATGCGCGGCCGCCAAAACCAGGGGATTGAGCTCGCCGCCAGGAGCCGGCACCACCATGACGATTTCCGGCACGCCCGCGACCTTGGCCGGAATCACGTTCATCAGCACCGACGATGGATAGGCCGCCTTGCCGCCGGGCACATAGACCCCGACCCGGTCCAGCGGGGTCACCTGCTGGCCCAAAACGGTTCCGTCCGGTTCGGTGTAACTCCATGATCCCAGCTTTTGATGCTCGGCATAAGCACGGATGCGCCCTGCCGCCACCGTCAAGGCATCCAGCTGCCGCGGCTCCAGGCTGGCAACCGCCGCTGCCAAAGCCTCCCGGGGCAGCTCCAGCTCATCCGCGGACGTGACCTGGCGGCGATCGAAGCGGTTGGTGAATTCGATTAACGCGGCGTCACCGCGCTCACGGACCTGCTGGATGATCTCCAGCACCGCCTGCTGGATCGACAGATCCTCGGCGCCATCGCGCCGCAGCAGTCGCTCCAAAGCGCGTTCGAATCCGGGATCGGCGCGGTTCAATCGGGTAATGGCAAGAGAGGACATGGCAGGGTTCCGTTCAGGCGTTGGCGACGAATTGGCTGAGATGGCCGATGAATTCGGTCACCTGGGCGTGCTTCATCTTCATGGCGGCCTTGTTGACGATCAGCCGCGAGCTGATGTGCATGATCAGCTCCCTGGGTTCCAGGCCATTAGCCTTGAGGGTGTTGCCGGTATCCACCAGATCGACGATGCAATCGGCCAACCCCACCAGGGGCGCCAGTTCCATCGAACCGTACAGCTTGATGATCTCGGCCTGGATCCCTTGGGCGGCGAAATAGCGCTGGGCGATCTTGACATACTTGGTGGCAACCCGCAGGCGCTGCCCAGCCGGATGGTAGCCCACCCGCGCCGCCGTCATCATCCGGCACCGGGCGATGTTGAGATCAAGCGGCTCATAGAGTCCATCGGAATCGTATTCCAACAGCACGTCCTTGCCGGCGCTGCCGACGTCGGCCGCGCCGTATTCCACGTAGGTCGGCACATCCGTGGCGCGCACCACTAGCAACTGCACGTCGGGACGGTTGGTGCCGATGATCAGCAGCCGGCTCTTGTCGGGATCAACCGCCGGCTCGATGCCGGCGGCAGCCAACAGCGGAATCGAATCGGCGAAGATGCGCCCCTTGGAAATGGCGATGGTCAGCATGGCGACACCCTTCTCAACCGGGCACGCGGCGTATTTCGGCACCCAGCTGCGACAGCTTCTCTTCGATACATTCGTAGCCGCGGTCGATGTGATAGATGCGCTCCACCACGGTCTGCCCCTCCGCCACCAAGCCCGCCAGCACCAGGCTGGCCGAGGCGCGCAGGTCGGTGGCCATCACTGGCGCCGCGGTGAGCTTGTTCTGGCCGCGCACGATCGCGGTGTTGGATTCCAGCTTGATATCGGCACCCATGCGCTGCATTTCCTGCACGTGCATGAAGCGGTTCTCGAACACCGTTTCGGTGATGACTCCGACGCCGTCGGCGATGGTGTTCAGGGCGGTGAACTGGGCCTGCATGTCGGTGGGAAACGCCGGATAGGGCGCGGTGCGAACCGCCACGGCCTGAGGCCGCCTGCCGCCCATGTCCAGGTTGATCCAGGATTCGCCCGCCTCGATGTCGGCCCCCGCTTCCTTTAGCTTCTCGATCACCGAATCCAGCAGTTCCGGACGGGTGTTCTTGAGCCGGATCTTCCCCCCGGTCATGGCGGCGGCGACCAGATAAGTGCCGGTCTCGATGCGGTCTGGCAGGATGGTGTAATGCAGGCCTTCGCCGGACAGCCCGTCGACCCCCTCGATCTCCAGGATGTCGGTCCCGGCGCCGCGAATCCTGGCTCCCATGGCGTTGAGAAAATGGGCCAGATCCACGACCTCGGGCTCGCGCGCGGCGTTCTCGATGACCGTCGTGCCTTCGGCGAGGGCCGCCGCCATCATCAGATTTTCGGTGCCGGTCACGGTGATCTGATCGAGCACCAGCCGGCAGCCCTTCAGCCGCTTGGCCTGGGCGCTGATGTAGCCATTCCTGACGCTGATATCGGCCCCCATCGCCGCCAACCCCTGCAGATGCAGGTTCACCGGCCGGGTTCCGATGGCGCAGCCGCCGGGCAGCGACACTTCCGCCTTGCCGAAGCGGGCCAGCAACGGCCCCAGCACCAGGATCGACGCCCGCATGGTCTTGACCAGTTCGTAGGGCGCGTAGAAGTTGCTGATGGGCCGCGAGTCGACCTCAATGTTGAGCTTCTCGTCCACCGTCAACCTCACCCCCATGCGGCCGAGGAGTTCCATGGTGGTGGTAATGTCGTGCAGGTGGGGCACATTGCCCACCGTGACCGGCATTTCCGACAGCAGCGCACCGGCCAGGATGGGTAGTGCGGCATTCTTGGCGCCGGAGATGCGAAGTTCTCCGGACAGGGGGACACCCCCGCTTATCAATAACTTGTCCATGGACTCTATTCGTGTTGCTGGGCCGTAGTTTGTCTTGCTCGTTAAAACTTACTCAGACGAGGTATCGTTGACGCGCCGGCATTCGCCCCACGTGCTGATCCCGATGATGGTTCAAGGTCCCGTTAGCCGAGGATATCCTCCACTCCGGCAACATGGGCGATCGCACGAAGCTGTTGCGGAAGGTTGACGTAATGCAGCACGCTGCCGCGGAGTTCGGCCTGCCGCTGCCATTCCAGCAGCAACGCCAGCCCGGCGCTGTCGGCACGCACGACGCCGCCCAGGTCGAGGGTGGTTTCGCCGGAGCCGCCGATGATCCCCAGAACTCTCCGAAACGCCTTCTCCGCCGAAGCGAAACACAGCTCGCCCGCCAACAGGTAGCGGCCGGGCTCCGACCCCCTCAGTTCGAACGGATGGGCCGAGACCCCGCGTTTTAAAGAAATCACTGAATTGCCCCAGCCGGTGCCGACTCCTGCTGTACATCAGGAATGGCGCCTTCGCCCGGGACAACCGCCTCCGGAATTGGTGACGCAACCGGCGCCGCAGGCGTAACCTGGGTCTGCTCCGGCGTTTCCGACGCGCGTTTGTCGCCATTCTCGGCCTTGTCGAAAAGGAAGCGGCTGATCACCTGCTCCAGCACCATCGCAGACTGGGTCAAATCGATTTTGTCGCCCTCCTTGAGGTATTCCGATTCCGCGCCGGGACTGAGCCCCACATACTGCTCGCCCAACAAACCCTGGGTGAGGATGCTGGCTGTGGTATCGCTCGGTATGGTATCGAACTGCGGATCGATGGTCAGATCGACCACGGCTTCGTAGCTTTCCTTGTCAAATCGAATGGCGCTGACCCGACCCACCCGAACCCCCGCCATGGAGACGGTGGCGCGCACCTTGAGACTGCCGACGTTCTGAAACCGCGCAGTGACCCGATACCCCCTGGCGTCGCCGGTCACGTCGGCGAGATTGCTGACCTGCATGGCGAGGAAGAACAAGCTCACAAGACCGAGGGCCACGAACAGGCCCACCGAGGTTTCCAGGAGTTTCGAATGCTGCATCAATGGTCTCCAAACATCATCGCGGTCAGCACGAAGTCCCAGCCGAGCACGGCAAAAGCCGAATACACCACCGATCGGGTGGTGGCACGGCTGACGCCTTCGGCGGTCGGCACCGCGTCATACCCTTCGTACACCGCGATCCAGGTCACGACGACCCCGAACACGGCGCTCTTGATGACGCCGTTGACGATGTCATCGTAGAAATCGATCTTGGCGACCATCTGCGACCAGAATGCGCCGTCATCCACGCCCAACAGCCCGACGCCGACGAAATAGCCGCCCATCACCCCGACCATGCTGAACAGCGCCGCCAACAGCGGCATTGACGCAACGCCGGCAAAGAACCGTGGCGCCACCACCCGCCGCAGCGGATCGACAGCCATCATCTCCATGCCGGCCAGTTGCTCGGTGGTTTTCATCAGGCCAATTTCCGCAGTCAGCGCGGAGCCGGCCCGCCCGGAAAACAACAGCGCCGTCACCACCGGCCCCAGTTCCCTCACCAGCGAAGCCGCAACCATCACTCCCAGGGTCTGCTCGGCACCGAAATCAGACAGTACGTTATACCCCTGAAGACCCAGCACCATCCCCACGAACAAGCCGGACACCGCGACGATGAGCACGCTCATCACCCCGACAAAAAACATCTGACTAATCAACAGGCGCGGTCTAAGCAAAAGATCGACGCTGCCTAGCAACACGTGAGCCATGAAGAAATTGGCTCGGCCGAGTTTCTGCATCGCTTCCAGGGTGAAGCGGCCCAACCGCTGAAAGGGATTTTCCATCATCGTGCCGTCAACGACTGCCGCCCAGTCCGGCGGCCATCAAATCGGCCCGATAATCCGGAGCCGGGTAGTGAAAGGGCACCGGTCCGTCGGCATCGCCATGCACGAACTGGCGGATCCAGGGGGAATCGGAGTGGGCGATCGTTTCCGGAGTCCCTTCGCCCACCACCTTGCCGCCGGAAATCAGATAGACATAGTCGGCGATCGTGAGGGTTTCCTTGACGTCGTGGGAGACGACGATGCTGGTCAGCCCCAACTCCCGGTTGAGATCGCGGATCAGCTTGACCAGGACCCCCATGGAAATCGGGTCCTGGCCGGTGAATGGCTCGTCGTACAGGATCATCATGGGATCCAGCGCAATCGCTCGGGCCAGCGCCACCCGCCGCGCCATGCCCCCCGACAACTGGCTGGGCATCAGATCGCGGGCACCCCGCAACCCCACCGCGTGTAGCTTCATCAGTACCAGCTTGCGGATCACCGGCTCCGGCAACCGGGTGTGCTCTCGCAGCGGAAACGCGACATTTTCAAAAACCGACAAGTCGGTCAGCAAGGCGCCGCTCTGAAACAGCATGCCCATGCGCTTGCGCAATTCGTACAATTCGGTTGCGCGCAACCGGTGGACATCGCAACCATCCACCAGAATGCGGCCCCGGTGAGGCCGCAACTGGCCACCGATCAGCTTCAGCAAGGTGGTCTTGCCGGTGCCGCTCGGCCCCATGATCGCCGTCACTTTGCCTTTCTGAAATCGCAAGTCGACGCCGTCGAAGATTTTTCGTTCGCCGTGAAAAAAGACCAGATCGCGAATCGCGACGAGGACCTGATCATCGGACAATGAAACCGTCATGCGGATGGCAAGGGGGGAACGGAAGACAACCGAACTATCGGGAAAGACCGCGTATTCTGGGCGAGTGCCAATCCCCGCGTCAAATTTGGGCCTTGGGTCAACCCAGTGGCGCATCCCCTCTCGGCGAGCCCCGCTTCTGCGAAACCGGGTGTTTCAAGCCTCCCCCCGGCTCGTTATCATTATCGGGTCATGTTTGATCGCCACCGCCGCGGAAACCGACTCACCATGAAAAGCTCCCTCGCGATGCTCCTTGCCGGACCGGCGCTGGTCGGCCTTCTCCACGGATGCGCGGCTGGCGGCGTCATCGGCGCTGCCAGCGGCATCGGCCAGGCCGCTGCTGGAGCCGCGGTCAATTCCGCGGCCGGCGCCATGGTCAATTCGGCGACGGGTGCCCTGACCAGTTCGGCCGGTGGAGCCGCCGCCAGTTCCGTCGCCGGAACCGTCACCAAATCCGCCACGGGCGCGGTGGTCAATTCGGCCACCGGCGCAATTACCGAGACCGCAACCGGCGCGATTGCCGGGAGCGCGGGGAGTGCGATGACCGGAGCCGCCGGCGCCGCGGTCAACTCCGCGACCGGAGCGGCGGTCCAGTCCGCCACCGGCGTCATGGCCAAGTCCGCCTTGGGCGCGGCAACCGCCGGACAAAGCGCGGCAACCAACGCTTTCATCCAAACCATGGCCACCAGCGTGATCAACGGTCAGATCGGTCAGCAGGTGCAATCGGCGGACCAGAATTTCCGCCTGCAGCGATGGGGCGAACTGATGCAATCGGGCAACTTGGAACTACCTCAGCAATGGTACAACCCCCAGTCGGGCAATACGCTTGCGGTACGTCCGCTGGGACCGGAAGCGACGGATCCGTCCCGGCGCCAGCCCTGCCGCGACCTGGAGGAAACCTATGGCCGTGCCACGGGCCAGCAACTGCGGGAACTGCGGCGGGCCTGCAAGGATCCGTCGGGACAATGGACCCTGGTTCAGTGACGACGATCGCGACGCCTGAAGCAGTCCGGTTCCCCTCCCCGTCCG
>VEPB01000532.1 GCA_012026715.1 Methylococcaceae bacterium
CTCGTCGGCTAGGGCCAACCGGCCGAGCTACGGCTTTCGGACAGATCGAGGAGTCCGGAGAAACCGATGGTCGAAGAAAACTCCAAGCGCGGATATAGGGTGTCCGGCGACATTCCGTAGAGTTCCTGGAAATCCCGGATCATGTGGCTTTGATCGTAATAGCCGGCCAGGCAGGCCACATCGGCCCAATTCGATTGCCGCCGCCGCTCCAGCAGCGCCTTGCGCAATCGGACCACACGGGCATATTTCTTCGGCGTCGCGCCGATTTGGCTGTGAAAACGCCGTTCCAGGGTTCGTTCGGTAAGCCCCAGCGTGCGCGCCAACCCGGCTATTGAACAAGTTCCACGGGATCGTTCCAACGCTCTACAGGCAGTCTGAACCAGCCGATCACCGGCGCCGTGATCGAGCAGAGACCGCAGGAATCGGTCGACATATCCGACCCGATCCTCGGACGAAACCAAACGGGCCAAGTCGTCCTCGATCCGCTCGATGGTGTATGGGGGAAAAATGTCCCGGCAATCGACCCGCCGCTCGGCGCAGTCCCTGGCGATGCCGCGCCGGAACACGCTCAAGCCCCAAGGGCTCAGCCGGGCGGAAACGCCGGAGATACTGCCGGCACCGGCCAGGTCGCTGCGGAAGCTCTGGAATCCGGCGAGACCGCTGCGCGTGGTGTAGCGGCGCCGGCCGTGCACCGTCGTCAAGCTGTCCTCGTAGAGAAAGCAGAGGTAAGTCGCGGTGTCCGGCAGGATGGACAGCGCCAGGTTATCGCCCGCCAGGAGATTGCGATAATCCCAGATGGCGGTGACATAGGGCTGAAGCAGAAGGGATGGCCGATAGATCCGCAAACTCATAGGCATGTTCGCATCAGACGCTACCAACGGTGTTGTCGCCGGCGGCCCCAAGGGAAAATTCTCGGCCGAGCTGGCCCGCACTTGCGACCAAGTAAGGGATTTCAAGCCGCCGCCCTCGCAGTTATTGGACGCGATTGCTATCTTACCGCGCGAGCAAGCCATGCTCGATCGCGAAGAGAAAGCGACCCATCTTGAGCGAGCACAACCCCATCCGGCAACTGCCTCCCCATGCTCCCGCCCCATGCGCGGGGACTCGATTCTGTCCCGACCCGGCGGAATCGCAGCGATCTCGCCCTGATTTACTGCGCCCAATTTCAATTGCGGCGACCGTCATCTTGCTGGCCTGCCCGCTTTCCACTGCCCAAGGAGCGGACAAGTCGCGCCACAAATTCAAGAACCTGCCCACCATCGCCCCCACCGCCGAGGGGACCTGGAGTTCCGCCCTGGAACTCAACCTGTTTCAGGGGGCCGGCCTCGCCAATGCCACGGTCGACTACGGCGCTTCCAATGGCTGGAACGGAGGGCTCAGCCTGCTGAATGTCGGGTTCTGGCAAAGCCCGGGGCGCGTGGCGTGGGATCCGGACATCCTGGTGAACCTGGAACGGGCGATTCCCATCACCCGCCGCTGGACGGCGCTGATCGGCACCCAGAACGGCGCCGCGTTCTGGGACCGCGCGCGAAAGTCAAGGGTGGAAAGCTTCTCTTATCTGGACAACCAGATCCTATGGGAGCGCTACGGCGTCTCCGTCCATTTGGGCTTTTATATCGCCAGCGAAGCCATGACCGGCCCCGGCGACCGCATCGGCTACCTGGCGGGACTGGGCCTGCCCTTGGGAGACGAGCGGTACCGGCTGGTGCTGGAATACATCTCCGGAAACAACGCCCTGGGGGTCGCCACCGCCCAACTGATCTGGAACCTGACGCCCGACTGGCATCTCGACATCGGCGCCCAGATCCCGGCGCCGGGCAGTCCCAACGACTACGGAGCCCTCTTGGGCATCGGCTGGCACTGCCGCGTCGGCGCCATCGGCGACTCAGGCCGGCAGCGGTTTCGTGGCGGGATTGTTGCCCGAACCGACCACCAGCACCCGCCCCATGCCCGGCGGCAGTTCATAGTCGAAGGGCGTCGGCAGGTATTCCATGGGCCACTGCGGCGACAGGTCGGCCAGGGGCTTGCCGGACTGGATGTAGCGATACAGGTCATCGACCCACACGTGCTGGCGGTTCCAGGGATCCTTGTTGAGCAGGACCAAGGCCTCCGAGCCGCGCCCCGGCGCGTATTTCCACAGCATCAGCACCGCCGGATTGGAGGTGGGCCAGACTTCGGTGATGCTTTCTTCGCTGAACACCGGGTGGGCCGCCTTGAGGGCGTTGACCTGGGCAATGAAGCCGGTCAGGTCGATGTCGGTGGTTTCCCAGTCCGACGGTTTGGTATCCACCACATGGAGGGACTTGCGGAATCCGAACTCGTAGCCCATGGGCAGCATCACCCCGGCCGAGAACAGCGCCGCGAACAGATAGCGCTGCTTGAGGGCATCCACATTGCCGTGGCATTCCTCGCACAACCTCGCGGTGTCATGGCTTTCCGGAAAGCTGATGGAGGGCGAGGCCTCGCGGGTCAGGTGGTATTGCTCCAAAAGCCAGGGGCTGTCGAAATCCCACCATTTGGAGCTGTTGAAGATGGCATCGAAGCCGGCGCCGGCGGTCTCCCGGGTCTGTTCCGGCGAGCAGCCCAGGGTTTCGGCGACGAACACCGTGTCCTTGCGCTGCCGCCGAACATCCTCGATCAGCCGTTTCCACAGCGACGCCGGCAACTGATAGGCGGCATCGCAGCGGAACCCCGAAAATCCCAGCTCCAGCAGGTAAAGCACCAACTTAAGGCAATAGTCGTAGAGCTCCTCGCCGGCCTTTCCCGGGCGGTGGGCGAATTGGGCCAGATCGCGCCAAACCACCTTCTGTCCGTCGTGCATGCAGTACGGATGGGCGATCCTGCCACCTTCCTTGGCGAACCACTCGGGATGAGCCTTGAGCAGTTCGGAGTCATAGGCGCAGTGGTTGATGACCAGATCCACCATGAGCCGCAGGCCCAGCTTTTCCGCCGCCGCCACCATCTGCCGGACCTGTTCCTCCGGAGTCGTTCGGCCGGCGCACAGGCTGGGGTTGATGGCGAAATAGTCCTTGATGGAATAAAGGCTGCCGGACCGGCCGGGTTTCTGGATCGGATTGACGAAGATCCAGTCGAACCCCATGGCGGCAGCGCGCTGGAGGTGGGGCTCCCAGTCCTTGAACGGGCCGGCCAGCAGGGGAAACAGGTTGTAGATGCGCATGTCGAAATCCAGCCTCCGGCACCGGGGGACGGTCGTGCGCCGTTCGGCACGACCGCTTCCCGCCGGCTCCCGTCAGCGTCAGCGGTTACGGATGAGGTGGTAGATGTTGAGGTAGTCCTGTCCCGGATTCTTCCAGGAATAGTCGGCCCGCATGGCGTTCTTCATGAGTTCGCGGAAGTGCTCCGGGAACTCGTAATAGCAGCTGATGGCGCGCCCCAGGGCCGATTCCAGCCCGGCCCCGTCGTAATCCCGGAATACATAGCCGGTCCGTTCGTGCAGCGGCCGCGACGAGAAGTCCTTGTCCACCACGGTATCCGCCAACCCACCCACCTCCCGCACCACCGGGACCGTCCCGTAGCGCAGGGCGATCAACTGAGTCAGCCCGCAGGGCTCGAAGCGGCTGGGCACCAGCACCATGTCCGCACCGGCATAGATCAGATGGGAGAGCTCCTCGTTGTAGCCCACTTCGATGTGGACATCCGGGTGATCGTTGAGATGATGCTTGAGTCCCCAGAAGTGACTGTTGATCTGGCCGTCCGGGCTGGAACCCAGCAGCACGAACTGGCCGCCCCGCGCCAGGGTGTAAAAGATGGCGTGGCGGATCAGCTCCAGGCCTTTCTGCGGATCGAGCCGGCCGACGAAGGCGATGATGGGTTTCTGGTTGTCCGCCAGCATTAGCCGGTGACGCAGCGCCCGCTTGTTCTCGTACTTGCCGTCGATGCTGTCGACGCTGTAGTGAACCGGGATGTGAGGGTCGATCTCCGGGTTCCAGAAGCCATAGTCGATGCCGTTGACCACGCCGCCGTACTTGCCGTGGTGGATGTGCAGGGTCGACTCCAAGCCGAAACCCTGGCCCTGATCCTTGGCCTCGTAGGCATGGCGCGGCGACACCGTGGTGACGAAGTTGGAATACACCACCCCGCCCTTCATCAGATTGATGGCGGTGGCGTTGTGGTTATCCCGCAGCCGGTCGTAATGGAAGTAGTAGTCCGGCCGGTTGAGCCCGGTGGCATGCAGCACCTGGGCGCCGGTCACCCCCTGGTGCTTGAAGTTGTGGATGGTGAAGCACACCCGGCTGTGGCCCATGCCCAGGTGTTGATAAATCTCGTAGAGCAGCACCGGCGCCAGCGCGGTCTGCCAGTCGTGGCAATGGATGATGTCCGGCCGCTTGCCCGACTGCAGCAGGAACTCCATGGCCGCACGGGTGAAGAAGGCGAACCGCATGACGTCGTCGTTGAAGCCGTAGACGCAGCCGCGGTTGAAATAATTGTCGCCGGAGTGGGGCTCGATGAAGAAACACTTGCGGCCGTGCACGAAACCGAAGAACACGGTGCAGTGGATGGCGCCGCCGAACCAGGGCACCCACAGGTCGCGGTAGGTCTCGCACAGTCCCCAGATGTGGTCGTAACGCAGGCAGTCGTACTTGGGCAGGATGATCTCCACCGAGTTGCCGCGGATCTCCAGTTCGTTGGACAGCCCGAACACCACGTCGGCCAATCCGCCCACCTTGGC
>VEPB01000463.1 GCA_012026715.1 Methylococcaceae bacterium
CGGATAGTCCATGGCGGCGCGGTAGCTGTTGACCAGTGCGATACTGCGCCCGTCGGTGCCGAACCGCCGCGCCATCAGCGCCTCCACCGCACGGACCTCCTTAAGGAACACGCTCTGCTCGGCATCGCCGCCAACCCCGATGAAATAGAGGTCGGTCAGCCCGCTCCGCTGCGGTTTGAGGCCATCCAACGCCCTGGCCAGCAGCCGCGGCTGCTGGTAGAAGGCGTCTTCCGCCGTCAGCGCGTCGTACTTGGAATCGTAATCCCCGGTCGACGGCTGCGACACCCACACCAGGTTCTCGCGGGGCGCCAGGACCAGTGGCAGCCCCAGCAGGCCCGTCATTAGCGCCGACAACGCCATGCCGCGCCATGGACCTAGGCGATACAGGCGGCCCAAGCCAACCGCGGCCGCCAAGGTGAACCAGAAGGGAAACAGGAACTCGGGATAGATGGCCGGATCTACAGGCGGCTCCAGGGTTTGCCGCGTCCGCTGGCCCAGCCCGAGATTGACGGCGGCGATGGGCGTTACCGTGGCCAGCAGGACGGTCAACGCTGGCAGGAGGGACTCGGCCTTGCGGCTGATGGCCACCGCGGCCAGGGCGGCGGGCAGCATCAGCCCGAGGGGATACAGCAGTTCGGCTAAGCCTGTGGGGCTGAACCTCCCGGCGGGGCCCACTTCGGCGAAATCGGCCAGTCCATGCAGGGCCAGCCAGACCACGATCAATCCCAGCAGGGCCTGCGGCAGCGGCCGCAGTGCGGTGGCCGAAAGCCGGCCGAACAGGGCCAGCCGGATCCCGGCGCGCAGGTTGGCGGCCACGGACAGCCAGGTCGCCAGCAAGACACGAGCCGGAAGTTCCAGTCTCCAACCGGCCCGCGCCGGCGGCGGAGACTTGATCAGCCGGCAGCGCACGAAGTCCAGCCATGCCCGGCACTCATCCTCATGCTGGAACACTCTTCGGGGCACCAGCAGCCGCTGGGTTCCCGCATGCAACAGGTAAAACTCTCCGCGGGATTCCAGCCCCGTCACCGCGTTCCAGTCCAATCGCAATTCGCCGAGCGACCACGTCAGGCAGATCCCGTGATCATCGAACCTGAGCCGTCGCAACCCTTGCCTGTAGGCCGGGTCCGCCGCCAGCATCGCTCGGCTGGCCGACCGTCCCCACCGCAGAGCGGCCAGCCAGGGCAGGGCGAACGCGCCTAACAGGAGGAAAACGCCGGGGCGTCCGATCGCCGCCGATTCGATTTCACGCAATACCAGCAGCAATACGGCCAGCAACGCTCCGGCCAGCCACCATGTTCCGCGCCAGGCGCCACCGGCGGTTCGAGGCTGGCACAGTTGAGGCCGACACAAGGCTTGCCGCTGCTCCTGTTCCGTTGGGGTAAAACTAAATTCCCAGTGCATGCGGTTTCCGTCGATTCGCCGCCGGGCCGGCAGGGATGGCAGGGAGATAGGGATGATGTCGGAAAGCGCCGCTTGGCCGGCGCCCATCCGGAAATTCCGCTCAACAGGCTTGAGGGCCCCTGAATTCTATCGTTCCGAAGGCGCTAAAATCGAGCTGCCGTCGGCATCGAGAAGCCCCGAGGCAGCCGACCGGCGCAGCCAGGTCCGGGCGAGCTCAGCTGCCGAAACCGGCCGGCCGAACAGATAGCCTTGAGCCAACTGGCAGCCCTCGCGCTGCAACCAGACGGCTTGGGCTTCGGTTTCCACGCCTTCGGCGAGTACCTCAAGCCCCAGGCTGCGCCCCAGTCCGATGATGGCGCGAACGATGGCCTCGTCGCCACTGTCGCGGTCCAGATCGCGCACGAACGACTGGTCGATCTTCAGCAGGTGCAGCGGCAGCCGTTGCAGGTAGCTCAGGGACGAATAGCCGGTTCCGAAATCGTCGACCGACAATCGGACCCCCAAGTCCCGCAAACTTTCCAGGGCCACCACCGCGCGCCCCGTCTGGCGCATGATCATGGACTCGGTCACCTCCAGCTCCAGCGCTCCGGGTGCAAGGCCAGTCGCCACCAGCGTCTCGCTGACCAAAGGCAGCAGCGTTTCCCACTCCAGCTGCTTGACCGACAGATTCACCGCGACCCGCCCCACCTGCAATCCTGCACGCCGCCACTGGATGACCTGGCGGCAGGCCTCCTGCAACACCCAGGCTCCCAGCTGGCCGATCAAGCCCATCTCTTCCGCCACCGGGACGAAACGGGCCGGAGAAATCCAGCCCATGTCCGGATGGTTCCAACGCATGAGCGCTTCCACCCCCACCAGGGTACCGGTCAGCAGGTCGATCTGAGGCTGGTAGTAAACCATCAGCTCACCGGAATCGGCGGCCCGCCGCAGGGCGGTTTCCAGTTGCAGGCGCTCGCTGGCCTGATCGGCCAGGGCTGCGGTAAAGAAGTGGTAGGAGTTGCGGCCCAAGGCCTTGGCCTGGCGCATGGCCAGGTCGGCGTTGCGCAGCAAGCCGTCGGCGTCCTCGCCATCATCGGGATAAAGGCTGATGCCAATGCTGGCGGTGATGTAGACATCGTGCTTGCCGACCACCTGAGCCGACGCAAACAGGCCGAGCAGGCTATGGGCCACCGCAACCACGCTGTGGGGAGTGGCCGAATGCTCCAGCAGCACCACGAACTCGTCGCCGCACATGCGCGCCAAGGTATCGTCTTGCCGCAACCGGCCGCCCATGCGGCGGGCGACGATCTTCAGCAGCTGATCGCCTACGGGATGGCCCAGCGAATCGTTGACTCCCTTGAAACGGTCGAGGTCGACGTACAGCACCGCCACCTTGCGCTGTTCGCGGCTGGCCCGCTGGATCGCGTGCTCGAGCCGGCTGCGGCAAAGCAAGCGGTTAGGCAGATCGGTGAGGGAGTCGTGGTGGGTGAGGAACTCCAGCGCTTCCTGGGAACGCTTGGCCACCGTGATGTCGCTGAAAACGCCCACGTAGTGGGTGACCTGACCCTGCTCGTCCTCCACAGAACTGATGTTGAGCCACTCCGGATAGATCTCGCCACTCTTGCGGCGATTCCAGATTTCCCCGAACCAGCAACCGGTTTGAATCAGCGATGCCCACATGGTGCGGTAGAAATCCGCGTCCTGTCTGCCTGATGCCAGCAGCTTGGGATCGCGCCCCAGCACGTCCGCCTCGGAATAACCGGTAATTTCGCTGAACGCGCGGTTGACCGCCACGATGCGGACCTGGGCGTCGGTCACGATGATACCCTCGGCGGTGTGATCGAATACCCGCTGGGCCTGCCGCAGCTGCTCCTCCGCCTTCTTGCGGATGGTAATGTCGCGGGCGATCACCAGCACGCTGACGATTTGGCCCGAGGTGTCCCGCTCAGGAATATGGCGAATGTCGAAAATGCGCTCCGTACCCCTCAGGGTCAGCGGGTGTTCGCACGCGATCGGCGTTCCGCTTACCATCACTTGCGCCACCTGATCCGCCAGGTCCCGGCATTCCTCGGACGGCATCACCTCACACAGCGTCTTGCCGATGAAGCCCGCTTCCGGCTGGCCTAAGGCGGTGATTACGTTGGGATTCACATAGCTGAAACAGCCCCTGCTGTCGAAGCGAAACACCAGGTCGGGCAGATTTTCCACCAGGGTCCGCAACTGCCGTTCGGTTTCCTTGAGGGTGGTGATGTCGCGCCCCACCCCCAGGACACTGGCCACTTGTCCATCCCGATCGAATTCCGGGACGAGCCGGATCAGCAAACAATTGGCCGGCCCGCCGCCGGGCAAACCCAGGTGGAGCTCGATCTGATCCTCGCGGCCTGAGGCCACCACCCCCGCGACTCGCTCCTGATAAGCCAACAACTCCGGATTGCCGGGATCGGTCTCGCGGGGCGTCTTGCCCACCAGTTGCGAAGCGTCTTGGCCATAGGTCCGCGCCAAGGTCGGATTGACGTAGAGCCTGCGGCAGTTGCGATCGTAGCGAATGATTTCATCCGGAGAATTTTCCACCAAGGCGCGAAACTCTTCTTCGCGCTGGTAAAGTTCCCGCTCCGCGCGCTTGCGTTCGGTGGTGTCGCGCACGATGCCGATGGCACACCAGCGCTCCTCCAGCTTCACCGCCGACAGGGAGATTTCGACCGATAATTCGGAGCCATCCCGGCGCCTGCCCAGGGTTTCGAAGGTGCGTCCGATGACGTTTCCGGTGCCGTTTTCGCGGAACCGGACGAATCCGGCCCTGAAGTCACCCCGAAATCGCTCCGGAGCGATCAGGCCGTGCAGTTCCTGATCGAGCGCTTCAGCCGCGCTGTAACCGAACATCTGTTCGGCCGCCGCATTCCAGAACGAAATCCGGCCGTCGTAATTCATCAGGATGATGGCATCCTGGGCCGACGCGGCCATGGCGCGGAATTTCTCCTCGCTCTCCTTGAGCGCCTGTTCGGCCGCCTTGCGCTCGTTGCTTTCCCGTTCCTCCGCGAGGGCGCGCAGCACCGCCGCGGGGAGCCGCGCCAGCCGGTCCTTGAGCACATAGTCGCGGGCGCCGGACTTGAGAAGATCCACCGCCATTTCGTCGCCCATGGCGCCGGTGACCATCACCACCGGAATTTCAGGATGGCACTCTTTGACCAACGCCAACGCGGCGGCACCGTCGAAGGACGGCAAGCGGTAATCGGACAGCACGATGTCTGGCTGAAATTGATCCAGCGCAGCCAGAAAATCGTCGCGAGTCTGCACCCGGAGCGCGACGAAACTCACCCCCGCCTGGCTGAGCTCCAACTCCATCAGCTCGGCGTCTTCCGGGGTGTCCTCCAGCATCAGGATGCGGATTTCTGAGCTCATGGCAGGCCAGCCCACTGGACAGATCAGTGGTTGTTACACCAGGTTTCCGGCGACCGGTTGACCAGCAGCCAGTAGAGCCCCAAGCGCGAGACCGCATCCGAAAATTCTTCGAACTCCACCGGCTTGGAAACGAAACTGTTGACCCCGATTTGGTAGCTTTCGGTAATGTCCCTTTCTTCCTTGGAAGAGGTGAGCACCACCACCGGTATGCTGCGAGTGTGGTCATGCGCTTTCAGCACCTTGAGCACCTCCAGTCCGTCCACCTTGGGCAGTCGGAGATCCAGCATGATCACCTTGGGCGGCTGTTCCAGGGAACGGCCGCTGTAAGCGCCACGCGCAAAAATAAAATCCAGCGCCTCGGCACCGTCTTTGACCCATACCAGATGGTTGGCGAGGTTACCGCCCCGCAGGGCGTCGATGGTCAGTTCCGCGTCGGTCGGATTATCTTCGACGAGCAGGATTTCTACCGCTTCAGGCAGGGGAGGCATGGTTGATCTCCTTCGGATATATAACACCAAACGCGTGGCCTAATCAGGATCGGCTCCCGCGGCGTGCCATCGACAATACCCCGCCATGGTTGACTGGCGGGCATTGCCCGTTTAGCCAATCGCCGACCGCTTGAAGCTTTCCGCGGTAAAACGCTGGTACCGCCTAGGCCTGAGACTGCAAGCCGCTGACTCTATTCGCTGGAAAGCCGCATTTTTCGGTAACAACCGCCGACCAGACGGATTCCTCAAGTTCAAATCATAGCCCAGCGAACCTCATCGGCGGTCGCATTTCCGAAAATCCATCGCGGCTCGCAAAGTTATGCGCAGTAGGCTACCCCGGCGCCCAAATCCTCGCGAATGCGCCATTCCGCCGGCGAAGCCGGTAAAATCCCGAAACTCCAGCCATTTGCCCACCTTCGACCCCACCTCGATCCGCCATGTCCGTCACCCACGAATCCATTCCTCTCAAGGACTTCACCGAGAAGGCCTACCTGGATTATTCCATGTACGTCATCCTCGATCGCGCCCTGCCCAGCATCGCCGACGGGCTGAAGCCGGTGCAGCGGCGCATCGTCTACGCCATGTCGGAGCTGGGGCTTTCCGCCGCCGCCAAGCATAAGAAGTCGGCTCGCACCGTGGGCGACGTGCTGGGCAAATACCACCCCCATGGGGACACTGCCTGCTACGAGGCCATGGTGCTGATGGCCCAGCCCTTCTCCTACCGCTATCCCCTGGTGGATGGCCAGGGCAACTGGGGCTCGCCGGACGATCCCAAGTCCTTTGCGGCCATGCGCTACACCGAAGCCAAGCTGACACCGTATGCCCAGACGTTGCTGGCGGAACTGGAGCTGGGCACGGTGGATTGGGTGCCCAATTTCGACGGTACCTTGGAAGAACCGTCCTTGCTGCCGGCGCGTCTGCCCAACGTGCTGTTGAACGGCGCGACCGGAATTGCCGTGGGCATGGCCACTGACATTCCGCCCCATAACCTGAGGGAAGTGGTCGGCGCCTGCATCCGGCTGCTGGACGCGCCGGAGACCCCGCTGGAAGAACTGTTCGATCTGGTGAAGGGCCCCGATTTTCCCACCGAGGCGGAGATCGTCACCCCCCGCGCCGATTTGCTGCGCCTGTACCAGACCGGCAACGGGTCGGTCCGCGCCCGCGCCCGCTACGAGGAGGAGGACGGCAACATCGTCATCACTGCCTTGCCGTTCCAGGTTTCCGGCGCCAAGATCATGGAGCAGATCGCCGCCCAGATGAACGCCAAGAAGCTGCCCATGGTGGAGGACCTGCGCGACGAGTCCGATCACGAAAGCCCCACCCGCATCGTCATCATGCCCAAGGGGCGGCGTACCGACGTGGGCCAGCTGATGTCGCATTTGTTCGCCACCACCGACCTGGAGCGCAGCTACCGGGTCAACCTCAACATGATCGGGCTCAACGGCAAGCCCCAGGTGAAGAACCTCAGGGAGATCCTCACCGAATGGCTCAGCTACCGAACCGCCACCGTCACCCGGCGGCTGCAGCACCGGCTCGACAAGGTGATGGCGCGGCTGCACATCCTGGAAGGCCTGCTGATCGCCTACCTCAACATCGACGAGGTGATCCGCATCATCCGCACGGAAGACGAACCCAAGCCGGTGCTGATGGCGACCTTCGGACTCACCGATATTCAGGCGGAAGCCATCCTGGAACTGAAGCTGCGCCACCTGGCCAAGCTGGAGGAGTTCAAGATCCGCGGCGAACAGGACGAGCTGAAGGCCGAACGGGAACAGCTGGAAGCCCTCCTCGGCTCCAGGACCCTGCTGCATGATCTGATCAAGAAGGAACTGGCCGCCGACGCCGAGAAGCACGGCGACCACCGGCGTTCTCCCATCGTGGTGCGCCAGAGTGCCCAGGCCATCGACGAGACCGCGCTGATCGCCAACGAGCCGGTCACCGTGATCCTGTCGGAGAAGGGCTGGGTGCGCGCCGCCAAAGGCCACGACATCGACGCCGCCGGGCTGTCCTACCGCACCGGCGCCGCCTTTCTGGCCAGCGCCCAGGGGCGCAGCAGCCAGCCGGCCTATTTCCTCGACACCACCGGCCGCAGCTATTCCGTGCCGGCCCACGATCTGCCGTCCGCCCGCAGCCAGGGCGAGCCCCTCACCGGCCGGCTCAACCCGCCCTCCGGCGCCAGCTTCTGCTGCGTGCTGGCGGGGGCCGATGAAGACTGGTATCTGCTGGCATCGGACGCCGGTTACGGCTTCCTCACCCAGTTGCAGGAGCTGGGATCCAAGAATCGCGCCGGCAAGGCCATGCTGACCCTGCCCGAACACGGCAAGGTCCTGGTGCCGTTGCGCATCGGCCAAAAGGACAGCGACCGGCTGGCGATCGCCACGCTCCAGGGTCGGCTGTTGGTGCTGCCCGTCAACGAGATCCCGGAACTCAACAAGGGCAAGGGCAACAAGCTCATCGACATCAAGGCCGGTGATCTGGCCAAGGGCGAGGACCGCATTGTCGCCATGACCGGTCTGACCGAAGGCCAGGGCGTGAAGGTAACTGCGGGCAAGCGTTTCCTCACCTTGCAAGGCAGCGACCTGGAGCATTACCGTGGTCCCCGTGCCCGCCGGGGCAATCACCTGCCCAGGGGGTTCCAGCGGGTGGACGGCATGGAGGGAACGTAGGGATGGGTAGGGGCGTAGCCGAAACCCATCGCTGATGGCGGCTGGAGGGCGGTGATGGGTTTTGCTCCGCGCTACCCATGGCGGACTGGATGGAAATTGCAAGAGCCAGAGCGAATGAAGTACCTAGTGTTGATTGGCGTCGTGTTCTCCTGCTCGGCCCACGCCGAAATCTACAAATGGACTGACCCGTCCGGCCAGGTTCACTACGGCGAACGGCCCGAACCAGGCCGTCCGGCACAAACCGTCGACGTGGAGGATGCCCAGGTTGGCAGCGTGCCGATTGGCCAGGCAGCGGCTAAAACGGCACCCAAAGTGGTGATGTACGCCACCAGCTGGTGTCCCTATTGCCGCAAGGCCCGGACGTACTTTCGGGACAACCGCATCGCTTACACCGAATACGACATCGAGCGGGATCGAGGGGCCAAGCGCCGCTATGACGCCCTGGGCGGCCGCGGTATCCCGGTGATTCTGGTGGGCGACAAGCGCCTGGATGGGTTTGATGTCAGTGGATTCGAAAGCCTCTACCGCTAAGCCGAAGCGCCGGC
>VEPB01000177.1 GCA_012026715.1 Methylococcaceae bacterium
CCACGCAGGCCAGTCTTGCGGGTGTTTAGTCCGGCGGAGGTCGCTCGTCCCCGCGCAAAACGGCTTCACAGTCACTGCACCCGAGCAGGGTGACCGCCCCTTCGGGCGCGATCAACCGCGCCGTTCCGCCAGCCCTGATTTCCCAATGCCAGGCGCCGCCGTCACCCTCTGCCACACCGCGGACCCAGCACGGCAGGTGATCGAAGCGGTCATGCAATGCCTGGGCATCGACCCGTTGCGCGCGCTGGAAGAACCAGCGGGCCTGCTCGCCGCTGAGGTGAAAGCCGCGGCAAAATTCGCCATCGGCCTCCGAGCCGGCAGCTTCCACGCGGAAATCTCCGAGATGGCCAGTCCGCCCTGGGCTAGCCCAAGCTACGGCCAGGACCGCCGGGAACACCAACAGAGCCAGATTTGGAGCGCTTTTCCGAACGGTTGCCATGGCTTGATCCGTTGCTTTCAGGGCCCTATCAGCGCCCATGCCGCTCCAGCGCCCAAGCCACGTGCTCCCGCACCAGCACCTCGGCGTGGCCGGCTCGGGCCTGCAGGGCGGCGATGACCGCGGGACTGGAAGGCGCATTGCCCAGAGCCACCGCCAGATTGCGCAGCCAGGACAGATAACCGATGCGTCGGATGGCCGAGCCCTCGGTCTTGCGCAGAAAGGTGGCCTCGTTCCAGCTGAACAGTTCCACCAGCGTGGCCGCTTCGAGACCATGACGCGGCAAAAAATCCGACTCCTCGGTGAGCTTGGCGTAGCGGTTCCAGGGACAGACCAGTTGGCAGTCGTCGCAGCCATAGACTCGGTTACCCAGGGCGACGCGAAATTGTTCCGGGATCGCCCCCTTCAATTCGATGGTGAGATAAGAAATGCAGCGGCGGGCATCGAGCCTATAGGGCGCGACGATGGCGCTGGTGGGGCAAACGTCCAAACACGCCCTGCACGAACCGCAATGGGCGCTGACCGGCGCGTCGGTCGGCAGGTCCAGGTCCACGTAAATTTCCCCCAGGAAGAACCACGACCCGTCCTTGCGATCGAGCAGATTGGTGTGCTTGCCGATCCAGCCCAGTCCCGCTTTGGCCGCCAACGCTTTTTCCAGGACCGGCGAGCTGTCGGTGAAGACCCGGTATCCGAACGGGCCCGCCGTAGCGGCGATCCGGTCCGCCAGCTTCTGCAGGCGGGAACGCAGTAGCTTGTGATAGTCCCGACCCACGGCATAGCGGGAGATATAGGCGGCCTCGGGACGCTCCAGAAGATCGGTCAGGGTTTCTCTCGATTGCGGTAGATAGTCCATGCGGGCGCTGATCACTCGCACCGTCCCCGGCACCAGTTCCGCCGGCCGGCTGCGGCGAGTACCGTGGCGCGACATGTAGTCCAGTTCGCCGGAGAAGCCTGCCTCCAGCCAATCCAAAAGGTGGCTTTCAGCGGCCGCCAGATCGATATCGGCGATCCCGACCTTCTGAAACCCCAGTTCTCGGCCCCACTGTTTGACACGCCGGGCCAGCGTCGCGGTATCGAGGACGCCGGAGGGGTTCGCGGTGGCAGGAGAATGGTTCAGAATGCGGCTCATCGATGATCTACGCCCGTAATCCGGACTATCTTCCCATGAACGCCGCCGCGCCGCTGCCCCCCGACCTGTACCGTGCCGATCAGGTACGCGCCATGGACCGCCATGCCATCGACGACCTGGGCATCCCCGGCATCGAACTGATGCGCCGGGCCGGCCGGGCCGCCTTCGCGGAGTTGCGGCGGCGCTGGCCCGACGTGCGGACCGTCTCGGTGCTGTGCGGCGCCGGCAACAATGGCGGCGACGGCTACGTCGTGGCCAAGCTGGCGCTGGAAGCGGGCATGGACGCTCGCGCCTACCCGGTGGCGCCGCCGGACCGGCTGCAGGGCGACGCGCAAACCGCCTATCGAGACTACCGGGAAGCCGGCGGATCGGTGCTGGATTTCATCCCCGCCGACTTCGAGGGCGCCGAAATCCTGGTGGATGGACTGCTGGGCACCGGGCTGGACCGTGAGGTATCCGGCCCGTATGCGGCGCTGATCGAGGCCGTCAACCGCTACCGCGGCGGCGTATTGGCGCTTGACATACCCTCGGGCCTGAATGCGGACACCGGCAGCGTCATGGGACTGGCGGTCCGAGCCCATGCCACCATCAGCTTCATCGGACTCAAGCGCGGCCTGTTCACCGGCGATGGCCCCGACCATGCCGGAGAAGTGATCTTCGACAGCCTCGAGACGCCCGCCAAGGTGCAAAAGTCTCAACCAGCCTCCGCCCGCCTGCTGCCGGCCTGGCGTTGCCCGCTGCCGCGGCGGCCACGCAACAGCCACAAGGGTCTGTTCGGCCATGTTCTGCTGCTGGGCGGAGAACAGGGCTACAGCGGCGCCATCCGGCTGGCGGCGGAAGCTGCCGCGCGGGTCGGCGCGGGTCTGGTCAGCATCGCAACCCGGCCGGAGCACGCCGGTCTCATCAATCTGACCCGGCCGGAACTGATGAGCCATGGTATCGACGATCCCGCCGACCTGCAGCCGTTACTGGAGCGTGCCGGGGTGCTGGCGGTCGGCCCCGGCCTGGGACGGACTCCGTGGTCGCGGGCGATGCTGGATGTCGCTCTGGCCAGTGCCCTGCCGCTCGTGGTGGATGCCGATGCGCTAAACCTGCTGGCTGAATCCCCCGTTCGCCGCGACGATTGGGTATTGACCCCCCATCCCGGTGAAGCCGCCAAGCTGCTGGGCTGGGACAGCCGGCGCATCCAGCACGACCGCTTCGCCGCCGTGACCGAACTGCAGCGCAGGTACGGCGGCGGCGTGGTGCTCAAGGGCTGCGGCAGTCTGATCCAGGGCCCGGAGGGGCCACCTCAGGTGTGCCGCCAGGGCAATCCGGGCATGGCGACCGGCGGGATGGGCGATGTGCTGACCGGGGTGATCGCCGCCTTGCTGGCCCAAGGCCTGGACATCTCCGAAGCGGCTCGTGCCGGCGTTGCGCTGCATGCGGCGGCCGGCGATCTGGCAACCGGCGAAGGCGGCGAGCGCGGCTTGCTGGCGGCTGATCTGATGCCGGCGCTACGGCGGCTGGTGAATGCATGATCCAGATACTTCCTGACGAAGCCGCCACCCTCGACTTCGGCGCCCGCCTGTTTCCTCTGCTGCGGCCGGGAATGCTGATATCCCTGCGCGGCGACCTGGGTGCCGGCAAGACCACTCTGGTGCGCGGCTGCCTCAGGGCAGCCGGACATACCGGCAATGTCAAGAGCCCCACCTACACCCTGGTGGAGGAATACCGGCTGGAGGCTTTCACCGTATTCCACTTCGACCTGTACCGCCTCAAGGACCCGGAAGAACTGGAATGGATGGGCCTACGCGACTACCTGTCGGACCAAAGCCTTTGTTTCGTGGAATGGCCGGAACAGGCCGGCGATCTGCTGCCCCCGGCGGATCTGGAGATCACGCTGAACGCGGCCGGAGCCGGTCGCCGGCTGGAGGCACGGGCTCCCGACGGCTGCGGCCGAACGGTGCTGGAGGCGTTGGCAATGCCGCCGACAACGCGGGCGACCGACCCACGCGATTGAGGAGATTGTCTCAATTTCGCAACACTCAGTTCCGGCAGCAACTCGAAATCCAGAAAAATCTCTTGCCGAACAATGCGCTCCGAGCTATGTTTCATAGTCCGGCCCTACCGATACGAATTTGCGTATGCGCAACTCGATCATCACCAGCATCCTGCTCGCCAGTTTTGTGCAGCCAGCCTTCGCCGTCACCGCCATGACACCGCGCATGGCAGCCCCGGGCAAGCCCACAGCAACCACGCCCGTTCCGGCAAAGAACGGATCGAGCGCTGCGCGGCTCGCCGCCCATAAGCCGGCAAGCGCCAAACCCGAATCGGCGATAAAGCACACAAAAACGGCGGCGAACCGTCCGCAGGCGGCCGGCAAATCCGCCATTTCCCTGAATCGCGGGATCGTCGTTGCGATCGACGCCGGCCATGGCGGCAAGGACACCGGAGCCATAGGCCCCAACGGCGCCCTGGAAAAGACCGTGACCCTGGCGATCGCCCGCAAGCTGGAAGGCATGCTCAGAGCGCAGCCGGGAATGCGACCGGTGCTGATCCGAAAACGGGATGAATTCATCGATCTGCGCGAACGTGCCGAATTGGGCCGCAAGGCCAAGGCGGACCTGTTCATCTCGCTGCACGCCGATGCCTACGACAATGCCGAGGCCAAGGGTTCCTCGGTCTATACCCTGTCGCGCTCCGGCGCCACCAGCGAAGCGGCCCGGTGGCTGGCGGATGCCGAAAATGCCGCGGATTTGGTCGGCGGGACCAAGCTCAAGGGCCGCGGCAAGATTCTGGCATCGGTGCTGCTGGATCTGGCCCAGAATGCGTCGATCGAAGCCAGCGACAAGGCCGCCGTACGCATTCTGAAGGAACTGCAGAAGAGCAATCGGCTCCACCAGCAGCAGGTACAGAAGGCAGGCTTCGTGGTGCTCAAGTCCCCCGACGTGCCCTCCCTGCTGGTGGAAACCGCGTTCATCTCCAATGCCGATGAGGAGAAAAACCTCACCAACTCCAAGTACCAGGACCTGGTAGCGCGCTGCATCTTCAATGGGGTCCGCAGTTATTTCAACCGCACCCGCACACCGCAGCCGGTGCCTCAGCGTACCGCGGCCAATGGGGATGTCCCCCTGAAACTGGCCGACCGGCGCTGACGATGGCTTGCTTGATAGGCTGAAACGCTCCCGCGGGCGCCGGCTCTTACGCGTAAAGGCTCAAAGAACTGCCGTCGCTACGGCCATGCGGGGCGGCGTCACCTGAAGTAGCCGGCTCGGGAGCTTGGGCGAAACTGCCTTGCGGGGCAGCAGCACCGCCGCCCTGAGGATTGCGGCCGAAATCAAACTGGGCGGTGGCCGGCTGACGCTGCTGATCGCCGCCTAAGGACTGCTGCGACACATTGACGTCCACCAAGCTGAGGTTCTGCTCACCCAACATCTCCCGGAGCTTGGGCACCGCCGACTCGATCGCCTCCCGCACCGCGGCATGATGCGACACGAACTGGATGCTGGCCTGGTCCCGGATGAGGTCGACCCGCACCTCCAGGGGACCGAGGTGAGCCGGATTGAGCCTGATCTCCGCGGTTTGAATACCGTTCTTGAGACCGGCCAGCCAGTTTACCCGTTCGCCCAATTCCTCCGACCAGCCGGGGTGCTGCACGGGAGTCCGAAGCTCCGTTTGTGCCTTGGTCGTGGCGACCTCAACCGGCTTCGATTCGGCGGTCGCGACCGCAACGGCGGCAGCGACGCCATCTTTGACCGGAACCGGCGCCAACTCTGACTCTTCCGATTCCATCGCAACCGCCTGTTCGCGAACGGCTGCGGGAGCTTGCGCGACCGCCTGCCCCAGAGGATCGGCATCGGATGCCGAACGCTTCACCAGTCGCTCCAGACCGCTAAGATTCCTGGCATCACTCTCCGCCGGCTTGGGACTGCTGCGGGGGGGCACACCCGTCTTGGCGATCACCACGGCAGGCGGGACCAATGCGTCCCGAACCACTTCGGCCACCGGCTCTGCGCCACTGGCGTCGCCTTTCAGTTCGGGAGCCTCGGGAGCGCGCTGCAACAGACGCACGATGACCGGGTCGATCGCGGCAGCGGCGTCGCCGTCCGCCATTCCTAGACCGCCCTGAGGCTGATCAGCGGCCGCCTTTGAAACCGTGCCGCTGGCGCTGAGCGCCACCGGATCGGCAGCCCTAGGCTCGGCCGCGGGTGAAACCGGGCTGCGGCCCGGAGTCTTGCCGCTACTGGCAAGGACATAGGCATCGGCCGGCAGCGCTTTGTCGCGCTGCTGCTGAACATCCGGCATTTCTGCATCAGCCGCCGAGACCGCGCGCTCCGGAACGGCACGCACCACAGCGGAAGCAGGATTTTCAACCGGAACGGCCAGCGCTGGCGTCTGGGGGCGCAAGGACGCCGCGGCCGCGTCGGTAAAGCCGGGCGTAGTCGGGCGAACATCCGGATCAGCGGGCACCTTTTCAACCGCGTCAGGTTCAACCGCGTCAAGCTGCGATGCCAAGGCCTCACCCATGGGCAACCCCGCCGCGCGCAGCATTTGCACCAGTTCACCCACGGCCCGGTGCGCCGAGGCTGCCGTCGGAGCCGCCCCGAGGCTTTCCGAGTGCGCCTCCACGCTGGCCAGTGCCTCCTGCGGAACCGCAGCGGGCACCGCCGACGGCACCAGCCGCTGCATCAGATCCTGCAACCACTGCTCCGCGCCGGACGCCAAGGGCAAACCGCTCGGGTGAGTATCGTCGTCGGCTTCCGGCAAGGATTTGCCGCCGGGGGCCTTTTCCTGGCCGGCAACTGCCGCTCCGGCCGGATCCCCGGCCATCACCGCTCCGTCCTTCCAACTCGCCACCACCGCCTTGAGCCGATCAACCAGCGCTTCCACGGATATTGGCGCAGGAGTCCGGCCCGCAGTCTGGCTGCCGCTGCCCTCCGACACCCCGTTACCGGCCTCGATCGCCGCGGAAGCCGGAGTAACGGCCGCCTGCATGTGCTGTAGCAGGGCTTGCAGGAATGCCGCGGGATCCCCGCCGGCAGCGTCCGTCGACGTTCCGGAGGCGGTACCAGCGGCACTTCCCGGCCATATTTGCTGAATCTGGTTCAGCAGCAACAAATTGTCGGTACTCATGGTGGTATCTCCGGATTTCTGTTCTATCAAAATGCAAGCAGAAACAATGCCAACGACACGTTCAGCGTCTCACATCAGCAGGGACAACAGTGTCTTGCCGCCACTGCCGCGCCGGCTGCCGACCCGATCGTCCTGCTCCGATTGTTCGCGCCGCTGTTCCTGCGCCTGCTCGGCCGCGGCCAGCCGGGCGATCAGCTTTTGCAGGCCCAGCAGCTTGCGGTGAGCCTCTTCCCAAGCCAGCCGCAGGGCATCGAGCTCCCGCTCGAGCTGCTGGATCGTCCGCTCCTGCTCGGCGATCGCCTTGTTGATCTTGTGCAGGAAACTGCGAAATTCGTTGAGGCGGTGGACGCTCAGCCCTTGTTGGCCAGCCTGTTGGAAGCGATCCGCATACCCGCTGCGGAACCCCTGCAGGTTTTCGAGGGCGGCCCGGGCCGAAGCGAGCCGCTGCCGGCCCTCGCCCAAGGCTTGAGCGGCCTGATGCTCGCCGCGCTCGGCCAGTTCAACGATGGGGGTCATTTTCTTAAGCCGGCTCACGGTTCACCTCCCCTCATGCGACCGAACGGCCCAACAGCGCCTCCAGCGCCGCCAGGCTCGGGGCGATGGCCACCGATTCGTCCATGCCTTGACGCAGAAAGTCCATGATGCCGGCGTTCATCCCGATGGCCTCGTCGATGCGCAGGTCCGACCCGCGCTGGTAGGCGCCGACGCTGATCAGGTCGCGATTCTGCTGATAGGTCGAATACAGTTGCTTGAACTTGCGGGCCAACAGCTGATGACGGGCCGTGGCGATGTCGGGCATCACCCGGCTCACCGACGCCTCGACATCGATCGCGGGATAGTGGCCACTGTCGGCCAGTACCCGCGACAAGACGATATGGCCATCCAGCACGCCGCGGGCGGCATCGGCGATGGGATCGTTGTGGTCGTCGCCCTCGGTCAGCACGGTATAAAACGCGGTGATCGAACCCTCGCCGCGGTCACCGTTGCCGGCCCGCTCCACCAGCTGCGGCAGCTTGGCGAACACCGACGGCGGGTAGCCCTTGGTGGCGGGCGGCTCGTCGATGGCCAGTGCGATTTCGCGCTGGGCCTGGGCAAATCGGGTCAGCGAATCCATCAGCAGCAACACGCTTAGGCCTTGATCCCGAAAATACTCCGCCACGGCGGTGGCCAACAGCGCCGCGTGCAGCCGCATCAAGGGCGGATGATCGGCCGGCGCCGCCACCACCGCGGCTCGCGCCAAGCCCTCCTCGCCGAGGATCTTTTGAACGAATTCGTTGACCTCGCGGCCGCGTTCGCCGATCAGCCCCACCACCACCACATCGGCGTCGGTGAACTTGGTCATCATGCCCAGCAGTATGCTCTTGCCGACACCGGTGCCGGCGAACAGCCCCAAGCGCTGGCCGCGCCCCACCGACAGCAATGCGTTGATGGCCCGCACCCCCACATCCAGGGAGTCGCGGATGGGCTTGCGCCCCAGCGGGTTGATGGGGCGGCCGCTCAGCGGGACGCTATCATCGACCCCCAGGGGGCCCTTGCCATCGAGCGGTTTGCCGCCGCCGTCGATGACCCGGCCCAGCAGCCCCAATCCAACCCGGGCGCTGCAGCTGCGCCCCATGGGAATGACCCGGCAATCGGGTTCCAAGCCCTGGATGTCCCCGGTCGGCATCAGGTAGATGCGTTCTCCGGCGAAGCCCACCACTTCGGCCTCGATATCGCGCCCGCTGGGAGTGCGGACCAGGCAGCGCCCGCCCACCGCGGCACGGCAACCGACCGCCTCCAGGGTCAATCCCACCATGCGGCTGAGCTTGCCCTCCACGATCAGTTCGGGCGGCGACTGCAACCGCGCCCGCCGGGCCTGAAGGCGCCTGGACCAGTTGCCGGCCAATTCGCTGCTTGCCGCGGAGCGGTCTTGTTGCACCGAGTCAGTCGCCGGCATGGGTTCCGGACTGGCAGATCCCGCCAACAGACCGACGGCAGCGCCGGGTTCTTCCGTGCCCATCACGATTCGTCCCCTCCCCGCTCGCCGCCGAACGCCTGCGCGATCGCAGCGGCGATCCGCTTTTCCACGGTAGCGTCGATCATCGAGACTTCGCTCACCACCCGGCAGCCGCCGCGGGTCAACAGCGGATCGGCCACCAGCCTCCAGCGTTGCTCTTCTTCGTCGATGGCTAGGACCGAGCGCACCAGCTCCATATCTTCCGGATGCAGAAACAGGTTGACCCGGCGCGTACTGGAAGGCAGAGAGCCAAGCGCTTCACGGGCGACGGCGATGATCTGGCCGGGATCGGCCTTGAGTTCGCGCCGGATCAGCTGGCGCGCCAGGCTCACCGCCAGGGCGGCCAGTTCCTGTTCGACCTGTTCGTCCACCGCCTGCAAGGGCTCCGCCAGCACTTCCAGGAGTCCCCGCAGATGAGCGACGACCTGGTCGACCTCATCGCGGCCGGCCCCATAACCCTGTTCCCGGCCTTTCTCATAACCTTCCTGAAAACCCTGGTCGTAGCCTTCCCGGTAGCCCTCGCGAGCCGCTTCCTCGCGGGCTTCCCGCTGGATCGTCTCGATTTCCTCGGCGGTGGGCATCACCACGGTTTCGATGTCTTCCGCATCCTGCCGCTGCTCTTGATCGGCAACCGGTTCGGCCGCTTCCTCTTCCGCCCCGCCCACCTGGGGCAATCGCCAAGGCATCAGGGCCGCCAATTCGGCCGGAGAAAATTCCTTAGATGAGTTCATCGGCGCCGCCTAAACGTATTTCGCCGGAATCGGCCAACCGCCTGGCGATGGCGAGAATATCCTTTTGGGCCGATTCGACGTCGCTGAGACGCGCCGGCGGAGCCGCCTCCAGATCGTCGCGCAGCATCTCGGCGGCACGCCGCGACATGTTGTTGAAGATCTTCTGCTTGAGGTTGTCGTCGGCGCCGCGCAAGGCCAGCAGCAGGGAATCGGTGGAGACTTCCCGCAGCAGGGTCTGCATGCCGCGGTCGTCGATTTCCCCCAGGTCGCCGAACACGAACATCTTGTCCTGAATCTTCTGCGACAGGTCCGAGTTGGTCTCGGTGATCTGCTCGAGAATGGTGGCTTCCAAGGCGCTATCGAGGAAGTTGAGGATGTTGGCGGCGGTCTCCACCCCTCCCAGCGCCGAGGTCTTGATGCCGCCGCTGCCACTGAGCTGACGCTCCATGATTTCGTCCAGTTCCATCAGCGCGTTTGGCTGGACGCTCTGCAGCGTCGCCACCCGCATGACGATGTCGGCACGCGAGCGGTCCGGCAGGTAGGCCAGGGCTTCCGCCGCCTGATCGCCGTCCAGCAGGGACATGATGATGGCGCAAATCTGAGGATGCTCCTGCCGCAGCAGATCGGCGATGGCGCGGGCGTCCATCCACTTGAGCTGGTCCAGGCCCTTGCTGTTGCGGCCCAGCAGGATCCGATCGATGACGTTGCCGGCGCGATCGGCGCCGAGAGCGCGGGTCAGCATGACCCGGATGTATTCGTCGGAATCGATGCCCAAGGCCGTCTGGTTGCGCAGCCCCACCACGAATCGGTGCAACAGCGCGTTGACCATGCTGGAGGTGATGTTGCGCAGCTCCGCCATGGCCGCGCCGATCATCTGAACCTCTTTGGGGCTCATGTGGGTGAGCACCGAGGCGGCCCGGTCCTGACCCACCGACAACAAAAACAGGGCTGCCTGCTGAGTCCCGTCCAGTTTGGTCAGTTCGTCGGCGGTATCTTCAGCCATTGTTTTGTTCCCCCGTCATCCACAACTTGATCACCTGGGCGACCCGCTTGGGATCGTTGTCGATCGCCCGCTGGGCGAACTCCAGGCGCTTTTCGTAACTTTGGGGAGCTTCTAGCAGCAGTACGTCATCAGGACCTTCCATTGCGCCTTCGCCATAGCCTCCCGGCCCGGCCAATTCGGGAACGGCGCCCGGCACAGCCCCGGCCACAGCCCCCGCCGGCAGAGCCCCGGCAACGGCGGTCTGAGGCCCGCCCACGCTAGGCGCAGCTCGGTCGCGCCCGACCAAACCGCGTACCGCCGGCCGCAGCACCCCGAAGATCAACAGAATGAGCACCAGACCGGCCCCGATCTGCTTGGCGATGCTCCAGAACCAGGGCTGTTCCCAGACCGGTTCGACCGGAACGGCCTGTTCAACTCTGAACGCGGCGTTGGTCACCGTAACACGGTCGCTGCGGGTCGCGTCATAGCCGACCGCTTCCTTGACGAGACTGCTGAAACGGTTCAGGTCCTCATCGCTGTAAGGCTGGGAGGTGTAGCTGCCATCGGGCTGCTGGATCCGCTGGTGATCGACCACCACCGCCACCGTCAGCCGGCGCACGTCGCCGGTGCCCAGGCGGGAATGGCTGATGGTCTTGTCCAGCTCGTAGTTCCGGGTGGCGCTCTTGCTAGCGCTGGCGGGCTGGGCCGGCGCCTGGGCAGTAGCGGGAGCGGCGGCTTGGCCGGCCCCGGCGGCCGGCGGATTCTGGCCGGTGGTTTCCGGCGCGACGCCAGCCGGCGGCGGCTGATTGCTGAGGGCGCCTGGCACGCCCTGGGGCGCGGCGCCAGCGCGGTTCTGCTCTTCCGACACCTGCTCGCTACGCAACGCCGGCAGGTCCGGATTGTAAAGCTCCTGGGTGCGTTCGGTTTCGGTGAAATCCAGGTCGACCGTGGCCTGGGTCCGCATGCCTTCACGCCCCACCACCGGGCTCAGGATGTTCTCGACCCGTTCGATCAAATGGTCTTCGAACTGGCGCTTGTAGTCGAACTGCTTGGCCGTCAGATTCATGCCGGAGGTGCTGTCGCGGGAATTGAGCAGGTGGCCGCGCCCGTCCACCACGGTGACCTGGCTCGGCTCCAGTTGCGGCACGCTGGCCGCCACCATGTGGACGATGCCCTCCACCTGTCCCGGCTCCAGGCCGTAACCGGAGCCCAGTTCGACCACCACCGAGGCGCTGGCTTTCTTGGGCTGGCGGACGAACACCGACTCCTTGGGAAGAGCCAGATGCACCCGGGCCGACCTGACCCCGTGGATGGTCATGACCGATCGCGCGATCTCGCCTTCCAGGGCGTGTTGAAACCGGACCCCCTCCATCATCTGGCTGGTGCCGAAGCTGGAACCCTTGTCGAGGGCGTCGAACCCCATCTCCCCTTCCCTCGGCAATCCCTGGGTCGCCAGCTTCAGCCGCAGTTCGTGGACCTTGTCGGCCGGTACCAGGATGGCGCCGGTGGCGCGATCCAGTTCGTAGTCGGTGTTGAGCTTCTTGAGAGCTTCGACGATTTCGCCGGCTTCCTTTTCCGGCAGGTTGAAAAACAGCCGTTCGTAGTCCTTATGATTGGCCCACAGCACGACCGCCACGGCCACGGCCACCGCCAGCGCCACCGTGACGATGAATCCGACCTGACGGCCCCGGGGCAACTGGAAAAAACCTCGCAGCGCCGGCGGCAGATTCTCGCCCTTGGGAACATGGGTCGCCTCGCCGGCAATCAGGCTGCTGCCGGGCTCGCGTTGGTTGTCTGTGGCTTCCATCGTGGATTACCTGGGGGGATTTTCGGTGGCCCTACATGGGCATGTTCATGACGTCTTTGTAGGCATCCACCAGCTTGTTGCGCACCTGCACCATGGCCTGGAACGACACGCTGGCCTGCTGCAGGGAAATCATGACCTCCGCCAGGCTGGCGTCGGTCCGGCCGGTTTCAAAGGACTCCGCCAGCTTGTTGGCCTGCTGTTGGGTCTGGTTGACCTGATCAACGGAATCTTTCAGCAGGGTCGCGAAATCCACCGGACTGGCAGGCTCCAACGATGTGCTGCGGGCCTGGTCGCGGGAAATCCGCATCTGCGCCAAGACTTGATTGATGTCCATCGTGCTCATGGGGAAACCTCGCCGCTACGGAATGTCGTCACCTGCAATCCTTGCTGCAGTTTCCGGGCCACTCACGCTCCACCGGGCACCGCCACGCCCGCATCACGCATCCGGGCGATCTTGTAACGGAGAGTGCGTTGACTGATGCCCAACCGCTCGGCCGCGCCCTTGCGGCTGCCGTTGGCGTCTCGCAAGGTTTCCAGGATGATTTTTTCCTCGGCGACGCGACGTCCTTCCAGCAGTCCCTCGGGCTGATCCATAGGGGGCGTCGGATTTCCGTCGCACGGCGCTAAACCCTCTCCCTCTTCGAACATCAGGTCGTCCGGGACAATCTGGCTGCCATTGGCGAACACCAAGGCACGTTGCATCACGTTGTCCAGCTCGCGCACGTTACCGGGCCAAGTATAGTTCTGGAGCAGGTGGGCAGCGCCTGCGGACAATTCCGGCGCTGGCTTGCCGCTTTTCCAGAGGCGTTTGAGCAGAGCCCGCGCCAGCGGCAAAATGTCGGCGCGGCGCTCGCGTAGGGGCGGGATCACGAGGGGGAACACGCTCAGCCGGTAGTAGAGGTCCTCCCGGAAGCCGCCCCGGGCCACCTGCTGCTTGAGATTGCGGTTGGTGGTGGCCAGCACCCGCACATCCAGCGCAATGGTGCGCCTTCCGCCGAGCCGTTCCACTTCCTTCTCCTGCAGCACGCGCAGCAGCTTGGCCTGCAGCGGCAGGGGCATCTCGGAAATCTCGTCCAGCAGCAGGGTACCGCCCTGGGCGGTTTCGAACCGCCCTGGCACCGTCTGGAAGGCTCCGGTGAAGGCCCCCTTCTCGTATCCGAACAGTTCCGCCTCCAGCATGTTGTCGGGAATGGCGGCACAGTTGATGGCCACGAAGGGACCGCGGTGGCGGGGCGAGCTTTGGTGGACATAGCGGGCCAGCACCTCCTTGCCGACCCCGCTCTCGCCCTGGATCAGCACCGTCGCCTCGGTCTTGGCGACCCTTGCCGCCAGGCTCATGACCCGCCGCATGGCGGCATCCTCGACGATGCGTTCGTGGCTCTCGGCCGGTTTGGGCATCATGTACAGGCGGGCTTGCCTCACCAGCTCTTCGGCCGCAAACGGCTTGACCAGATAGTTCACCGCTCCCAGCCGCATGGCTTCCACCGCCTTTTCCACGGTACCGAAGGCGGTCATCAGCAGGACCGGAAGGTCCGGCTGGCGCTGACGAACCTGCGCCAACAGTCCCAGCCCATCGAGCCGGCGCATCTGGACATCGCTGATCACCAACCGAACCGGCGTCTGGGTCAGCCGCTCCACGGCCTCCAGGCCATCGGCCGCGCTCGATACAGTGAATCCTGCCAATTCCAGGGTATCGACCAAGGCTTCCAGCAGGGATACATCGTCTTCGACGATCAAGACATCGCATTTGTCCATGGTCAGGCTCCGCATTGAAGGTTGACGGTGGATTTATCCGCCCGATCGCCGGCGCCGCTGGGCAGTGCCGCCGGCGGCGCTACCGGCAATTCCAGGAAGAACCGGGCGCCCTGGCCAGGCGCCGATTCACATCGAACAGCACCGCCGTGGGCGCGGACCACGCATTCGACGATGGCCAGTCCCAGGCCGGTGCCGTTGGGACGGGTGGTGAAAAATGGCTCGAAGATGCGCCCCAATGCATCTTCGGGAATACCGGGGCCGGTATCTGCCACGGCGATGCAAATGCGGCCGGGCGGCGCATCCAAGACCTCGAGCCGCACCGTACCGCCGGTCTGGCCCATGGCTTCGCAGGCGTTGTTCAACAGGTTCAACAGAATGCCCAGAAGCGCGTCCTCGTTGGCAATCAGCTCGGCCGCCGCGCTGCGGTTTTCCACCATCAGGCGGATGCGTCCATCGGCCAGCGCCGGTCCCAGACCATCGGCGGCCTTGGCAAGCAGTCGCAGGAGCGAAACCCGCCCGACCGCCAACTGTCCCATGCGGGCGAAAGCCAGCATATCGTTGACCTGGCGCTCCATGTGGAGGAGCCGCTCGCTGACCTTGGCGGCAAATTTTTGCCGGTGCGCGGCAGTCAGCTCGCCATTGCCCAGATGGGAGGTGTAGAGCAGGGCGGCCGCCAACGGAGTGCGGATCTGGTGGGCCAGGCTGGCCACCATTTCCCCCAGCGCCGACAGCCGCTTTTGCTGGCTCACCAGTTCCTGGAGCGCGCGCATTTCGCTGACGTCGGTCAGCAGCACGATCTGACCGGGCTCATCACCCAGGGAGTTGAAGGAGACGCTAACCGCGCTGCCGTCTGCCAGTTGCAGGGGGTGCGGCGAATCGCCGTCGCGGCAGGCCGCCTGCAACACTGCCCGCCAGGGCCTCCCTTTCAAATCACCGCCCAGCATCCGCGCAGCCGCCGGGTTGTGGTCGACGATCCTGCCGCTTCCGTCCACCACCAAAACCCCGCCCGGCAGTGCCTCCAACAGGTGTTGCAGGCGATTGGCGAGGCGCTCTTTTTCAACGAGGGTCTTGAGGCGTTCGTCGCGGGCCGCAGCCAGTTCTTCCGACAGCCGCACGACCTGGGACTCCAATTCTCCGTAGGAACGGGAAAGGGTCTCCGACAAGGCGTTGAAGCGCTCGAAGGCGTCCTGCAGGGACTGGGGATTGGTGGCAGGGGGTGACATGACGGATCTCGGCAGCCAGGCTCTTGCCGAAATCCTAAGCAAATCCGATGCCCGGACTTGATGATGGAATTACAATAAGTTACCCACCGGGCGTTTGGCCGGAGCGGTCAAATTATTGACGTCTCCTCACCCCGCAAGCCGTATTTTCGGAGCTTCTCCACCAGGGTGGTCCGCCGCATGCGCAACAGGACGGCGGCATGGGCCACCACCCCGTCGGTTTCGTCCAGGGCTTGGCGGATCAACGCGCATTCCAGAGCGTTGAGGTGTTCCTTGAGATCAAGGCCATCTTCGGGGAGGCGGATACTGCTGGCATCCATGTTGACGGGAACCGGCTCACCGGGCGCCGTAGTTCCTTCGGAATCCAGCCGCACCGGCACCGGCGCCAGATCGGCCGGTTCGGCGTAGCGCAGAAATTTCTCCGGCAAATCGGCGGCGTTCACCACCCGGTTCGGATGGAGTATGGCCAGACGTTCCACCAGATTGGAAAGCTCACGGACATTGCCGGGCCAGTGGTAGCGCTGCAGCAGCCGGATCGCGGCGGGCGCCAGCCGCACGCTGACCTTTTTTTCGGCCTTGAGCCGGGCACCCAGTTCATCGACCAGGGGGGGAATGTCTTCAATGCGTTCCCGCAAGGCAGGAACCTCGATGGGAAACACGTTGAGCCGGTTATAGAGGTCTTCGCGAAATCGGTTGTTGGCGATCTCATCCTCCAGGTTACGGTGGGTAGCCGCCACGACCCGCACGTCACACTGGATGGTCTTGTTGCTGCCCACCCGCTCGAAGCAGCGCTCCTGCAACACCCGCAGCAGCTTGACCTGCATCGCCATGGGCATATCGCCAATCTCGTCCAGGAACAGGGTACCGCCTTCGGCCAGTTCGAAGCGCCCTTGGCGTGAATTGAGTGCGCCGGTGAAAGCCCCTTTCTCATGGCCGAATAACTCGCTTTCCAGCAGTTCGCCAGGGATCGCCCCACAGTTGATGGGCACAAACGGTTTGGAACGCCGGCTGGAATAGTAATGGAGGTTGCGGGCGATGACTTCCTTGCCGGTACCCGACTCCCCCAACACCAGGACGGTCGCGTCGGATTGCGCCACCTGCAGTATCAGCTCGCGGGTATTCTGGATCGCACGACTGTCTCCCACCAGGGCGCGAAACAGTTCAATGGAACGCGACCCCGCCGCACCCTCTCGGGGAAACAGCTTGTCCAGACAGTCCTTGAGGGTTTCGTGAGTAGTCGGCCACGCCAGCCGCGCCGCGGCCCAGGGCAGCGATGGCGCCGCCACCTCGCCACCCCCATGAACCAACACCACCGGCATCTGTCGATCCAGCCCATCAAGGGTGGCCACCGCAGAGCCCGCCAGATCGTCTGCGGCAACAAACACCACACCGTAATCGGCCGCGCCGATCTGATCGAGGGACTGGGTCGAACTGACCGTATCCACGTCAAAACCGGCAAAACGCAACACCAGTGCCAGCTGCCGGCTGAGTTCGCCTTGGGCGGGGAGCAGTAAAACTCGGCGGGAAACCATGGGGGGACTCAACTCCTGGCCGACGGAAGGCCGCCGATCAGCGGCTCGAGCCCACACTGGCCCGACGGTCCCTGAGTGTAGTCGTCAAAAATTCGACGTCAAATGAGAGAGCCGGCCTAGAGCAGCAGTTGCTGGGTTTCCGCCACCTCCTCGGCGATACCCTCGATTTCCAACACCTCGATTTCCGGGTCCAGCCCCAGCTTGCGAAAGGCCGGTATGTCGCCCAGCCGGCTGAGAAGATCGGCATCTGCCATGATGCGGCTTTCCAGATAGGCGACCTGGACTACATCCACGTAATCCGCCTGAGGGCCTGAGTCTCGGGTGAAGTCCAGGTACTGCCAAGCCGCCTGGCTGATGGATTCGGGGAAATCCCAGCGTTCCATGATCAGCCGTCCGATTCCCGGGTGAAGCTTCTCCAGCAGGTTGGCCAGTGCCGATCCATCGGTCGCCAGTTCCGGGAATCGCTCCGCCATGGTCAGGATCGGCAGTTTGCCGATCTGATGAATCAGACCGGCCAGCATCGCCTGCTCCTTGTTGAGATGGCCGCAGCGCAGGGAAAGCGCCCGGCTGACCGCCGAAACGTTCACGCTGTGCTTCCAGATGTCGAGAAAATATTGATCCAGCAACTGTTGCTTGGGCTTGAAGATCTGCTGCATGGCCAAGCCGGTGATCAGATTTCGGATCAGGTTGTGGCCCATGCGGGTCACCGCCGCCTGGATGCTCTCGATCTTCTGCCGGGCTCGGTACAAAGGACTGTTGGCCACCTGCAACAGACGCGCCGACAACCCCGGGTCTCCGGCGATGATGCGGGCCAGCTCCCCGTCCGACGCATTGCCGCTGGCAACCGCCTGGCGCACGCTTAGGGCAACCTCCGGCAAAGTCGGCAGTTGCAGCTTGTTGCTGTCGATGGCTGCCGTGATGTGCTCGAGAAAGGTCTCCTCGTTCTTTAGATCCATGGGGTAAGCGGCTCCGGGAGATGTTTGGGGTCAGTTGAACGGCGATCCAGTGGCGTCGCAAGACGCGGTTCACTCAATTCGAACGGCTGGGCTGGGGCCAGAATACTGAACAGCCGTTGCGTTAGACATCGCGCCGACTCCCCCCTGGTTCAAGATTCTTGATCCGGTAGGTCGAACACCGTCGCGGTGGCTCCGTCGATACTGAGTGCAACTCCCGGTGCAGGCTCACCGATGAGCACCGCCAGCAGTTCCGCCGGAACACCCGACAGAGCCGCCGAACACACGACGGTTCCCACGCCCTGCGCCTCGTCACCTCGTGCCTTGATCCTGGTCCCCGGCGCCGGCGGCGGCGCGCCGTCGGCCAGCACCAAGCGGAACATCCGCCGTTTGACGGCGCCCAGATACTGTGTCCGGGCGACGATTTCCTGGCCAGTATAGCAGCCCTTCTTGAACCCGATTCCGCCCAGCAAATCCAGGTTCAACATCTGCGGAATGAACTCTTCCGAAGTAGCCGACGACACCGAGGGAATGCCCGCCCG
>VEPB01000484.1 GCA_012026715.1 Methylococcaceae bacterium
ACCCGGCGTTGACCAATGCAGCAGAGATGGGATGGAGCAAATTAAAGCGCATTACCAACGACTGGCAGACGGTTACTTTCACCAACGTGCCGGCGGCGATGCTCAACAAGTATCCCCCTCCCTTATAAGGCCTCAGTCCTCTCAATATTGCGCCGCCAGGCTGCCTTCGGGGCGGGCTGGCGGCGCAATGCCTTATGTCGAGGACGTGAGGTTGCAGGACGGTCTGTAAAGGTTGGAAGCCGGTTTATCGGGCCGAGGGACTGATACAACTGCCAGGCTGGCAGCGCAGGAACTTCAGGCGGCGGCCTGTTCCAAAGTGGCCGGAAAATCCCGGGCGACCTGGCCCAGAATTTCACTCCAATTGATCACCTTGCTGTCGCCGTGGGTCGCTTGGCGATACGCTTGTCCGCAAATTGCCTCGAATTGACGGTAGCCATCCCGACGCCATTCGGCGCTGAGCCTTCCCAGCGTGGTTTGGTGCAGATTCCCCAACGCAAACCGGCGGGGGAAACCGTAGTGCATGGGGACGACAGTGCCATCGGCTTCGATGACCAAGGGCGACAAGATTTCACCCAGGGGGCGCTTTGGATCGATTGCGCCGGGTTTGGCGTAGAACCGGCAGGGATGTTCCTTCAAGACGTCGGAATGAACCAGTTCCGCCTGCAGTGCCAGTTTGCGGCCGGCTCGCTTTTGCAGTTCCTGAACCAGAAGATAGGCGAAGGCGCCTTGCAGTTCGTCGGGAATGCTGCCCGGCAGATTGATGGCCGCGGCGCCGACTCGTTCCAGGTTATGGATTTGCAGCACGCTGGCGCCTTCAGCCAAGGCAAATTCCATGACCCATTGAAGCTCCCTGAGATTTTGCTGGGTCAGGGTGAAAGTAAATCCAAACGGAATCTGGCGCTCGCGGATGAGCGGCAGCCGGGTCGCCATCAACTCGAACGCCCTGGCGGATCCGCGCAGTTTGTTATGGGAGTCCGGAATGCCGTCAAGGCCCAGCACCATGAGGTCCGTCAGCGGAGCTAGTTCGTCGAGCCGCCTGGGATTCAGCAAGATGCCATTGGTGACCAGCATGGTCTTGAGGGTTTGCCGCTTGGCATGCCGCAACAGCACCGGCAATGGGACGTAGGCGGTCGGCTCGCCGCCGGTGAAACTGACCCAGTTGTAGTTTTCCCGCGCCAGATCGGTGATGGCGTGTTTGAGAAGCTCAAAGTTGAGCGACTCGGTGACTTGGGGTGACGATGAGGCGTAGCAGTGAAGGCAACGCTGGTTGCATTGCCGGGTGGGATGGATTTGCGCCACGCGAACCTGGCCGGTGGGTCCCATGGGTATTTTCCTCTCTGTCTTCGAAAAAAAACCGCCGCTCCGGCACGGGGTGCCGGAGTCCGGCTGGGGTGAATACGACCGGTTTCACCCTGGCTCGGTCGGATACCGAAAGTCCCTGTCGGTACGGCGGGCTACTAGAGTTGCTGCTGGCTCAAAACTGGTTGCCGTTTGTCCTTCCCGGACTCATCCCTGCGGTGGCGTCCTTTCCGCAGAAACGGCTGGATGACGTCTGTTCCATGGATTGAATCACCCATCCAGGATGATCAACCCTCCCTGTCCGGATGCGGGTTCCGGGGTTATCCGAAGCTCCGGGGAAGGCCTCCCGCCTTTCCGCTGCCCTCTGCCTGGCTCGATGCTCCGTCTGTTCCAGCTGGCAATCGGCGATATTCCAATGCTGGTGCCGGGTCAGATGTTCCTTTTGTCCCTGTGGCTATAAGGTAACTGAAACAAGCAGCACTTCAACGGAACTAATACCCGGATCGATATGGCAATAATGCCTGAATCGGCCGGTGCTGCAGGGGGATGCCGATTTGCTGCAGAAGCCGGGGCATGGCCTGCTCTAACCGATTGTTCGGGATAGAACGCGGGAGGCGGTTTTCACAGTTCGAGCCGCCGCCGATTCTGCAGATTCTCCCGCGCGGCTGGTTCCGTAACTTCCAATCGATCAGCAAGCTCGTTTTTCCTGGATTCGAACCACCGAACGGCTGTTTATTCGACGACTGTGTTCGGCGAGGGCAACCGCCCGGCGAAAGCGGAGCCAATTCCCGATGAGGCCGGCGCCGGTCCATGCCATAATCCGGGTTTCGACGCTGCTTTTCCGCCGTTTCCCGAGACCGAGATTCCGATGCTGCGTATCGCCACCTGGAACGTCAATTCCCTCCGCGTCCGGCTGCCCCAGGCGCTCGACTGGCTGGCGCAAGCCCGTCCTGACGTGCTGGCAGTTCAGGAAACCAAGACGCAGGATGCCGAATTTCCCTTGGAGCCCTTGCAGCAAGCGGGTTATCGGGCGGTGTTCAGCGGCCAGAAGACTTACAATGGGGTAGCCCTCGTCAGCCGGGAAGAGGCCGCCGACGCGGTGACCGATCCCCCCAATCTGCAGGATGCTCAGCGCCGTGTCCTGGCCGCCACGATTGCAGGGGTGCGGGTGGTGAACCTCTACATTCCCAATGGCAGCGAGGTGGGCTCCGAAAAGTACGCTTACAAGCTCGATTGGCTGATCAAGATGCGGGACTTCCTGGCGGCCGAATTGCAACGCCATCCCAAGCTGGTGGTACTGGGCGATTTCAATATCGCGCCGGAGGACCGCGATGTCCACGACCCGGAAGCCTGGCGCGAGAAGATTCTTTGCAGCACGCCGGAACGGCAAGCCTTCCAGGAGTTTCTGGCACTGGGCCTGACCGACACCTTTCGCTTGTTTGAGCAGCCTGAAGCCAGCTTCACCTGGTGGGATTACCGGGCCGCCGGATTCCGCCGCAATCTGGGGTTGCGCATCGACCACATCCTGGCCAGCGCAGCGCTGGCCAAGGCCTGTCGCTCCTGCGCGGTGGACAAGGCGCCGCGCAAGCTTGAACGGCCTTCCGACCATGCGCCGGTGGTGGCCGAATTCGAGATCGGCTGACGGCATGGATCGGATCGCCGAACCGGAGTTGATGGACTCGCCGGAGCAGGCGCAGGCTTACGCCAACGCCGATTTTGCCCAGCCCCACGACCGTTTCGTTCAGCTGTTCCGGGAGTATTTCGATCAGCCCGAGCTCTCGGGGCTGGACGTGCTGGACCTGGGCTGCGGCCCCGCCGACGTCACGGTCCGGTTCGCCCGTGCGCACCCGAATACCCGCATCACCGGAATCGATGCCGGTCCCAACATGCTGGCCCTGGCGCGCCGCGCCGTGGAACTGGCCGGCCTGACGGACCGCATCCACCTGATCCAGGGGCATTTGCCCGGCTACGCGCTGCATCACGCCCGTTTCGACGTGGTGATTTCCAACTCGTTGCTGCACCATTTGGCCGATCCGGTTCATCTGTGGGAAGCGGTCCAACGTGCCGGAAAGCCGGGAGCCCGGGTGTTCGTGATGGACTTGCTGCGGCCTGCCTGCGCGACGGAGTGGGACTTCCTGGTGGAACAGTACGCTAGGGGAGAGCCGGAGGTGTTGCGGCGGGACTTCCGCAACTCGTTACGGGCCAGCTACCGCTGCGACGAGGTCGAGGCCCAGCTGGAAGGGGCGGGATTGGGCGGATTGGCGGTGCGGGCCGTCAGCGACCGCCATTGGATCGCCGCCGGGCAGCTCCGCGGCTAAAGCGGTCAGGATTGCTCTTCCAGGCTGCGCTGCACCAGCCAGTCGCCCCAGTTCAGGATGGTCTTGAGCCGTGGCGCCATCAGGCTCATCGCCTCCTCGTAGGTCGCCCAGCGCAGTTCTTCGTGCTCGGGCCGCCCCAGCTTGGGATTGATGGGCAGAAACGGATCGCCGGAAGGTGTTTCGGCCAGGTAGTAACGAGCCACCTTGCCCATGCCGTAGGGGGCGGTTTCCTGGTAACCCTTGCCCCACCGGAATTCCAGGTCGGTCAGGCCGGTTTCTTCCTCCACTTCGCGAATGGCCGCGTCCATCGGATCTTCTCCCCGCTCCACGACACCTTTGGGGAAGTCCCAGTAATTGAAGGCTCGAAGTATCAGGTAGCGCCGCCGGTCCGGAAAGAATCTCACGGGTATGACACCCGCTGACAACATTTGGGCTTTCATCGCGCGACACCCAGTCTTATTTTCGACATCATGATACACCGAACGGCCATCCCCTTTCCTTCAGGTTCGCCAGCAATTGAACCCGCCATATCGGGACCGAAGATTGTCCAGGCGGCTGGCTCACCGTGATCCAGGAACCAGGACGGGAGGCACGGCGCAGTTCTTCCCGAGCCTCGGCGGCCTGGCGCAAGAATACGACCACGGGGATCCGCTGCTGACCGACAGGCCCATCGGCCTGCCCGAGCGCAAGCCGCGTGCCTGCGGCCGGGATGCCCGGAGCCTGCTGGAGGCCGATCTCCGGTCCTCGGTATTCCCTCTACCTTGCCGGGCGGTGCTGGCAGCGACCCATTGTCGCGACGCTGGCGAGATCAACCGCAAGCACCTGGAAGCCGACATTTCTAAGGATGTGCCCAACAATAAAGTCCCGTAACTTCCCGACGGGTATTTCTGAGCGCAGTCCCGATGGGATTGCATTGAAGCCCCTACCCAGGAACCTGCGGCCCAAGATCCGGGAGCTGGATGGATGGCTGCGCGAACAGCTCCGTGCGAATTCCGCGCTCATTCGACCACTGATTCCAAGGCCATCCGGCCACCCTCTAGGGCGGGGGCGACGCGAGGTCCTTCACCTTATGACCGCCCGCTTTTTCGGAGCGGGAGGCCGAGGTGGAGCGATTCCCCATGCGTAGATTTCCGAAGTTCTCCGGCTGAAGCTGGAGTGTGGTCTGCCCGATCGGCAGATCGCCAAGAGGGCGGGCATGGCCTGCAGCAGCGTCGGCGAGTACCGGCGCCGGTTCCGTGAATCGGGACCGATGTGGCCGTTGTCGGCGGCGCTGTCGGACCGGGAACTTGAGGCTTGCCTGTTCCCGCCGCCACCATCCATTCCCACCGAACAACGTCCACTGCCGGATTGGCCGATCGTGCACGCCGAGATGCGACGCGAGGGCGTGACCCTGATGCTGCTGTGGGAGGAGTACAAGGCGGCGAACCCGGACGGGTTCCAGTTTTCCGGGTTCTCCGAGAGCTACCAGGCTTGGCTCAGCCGGCGCGATCGGGTGATGCGCCAGCGCCATCGGGCCGGCGAGAAGTTGTTCGTGGATTTCTGCGACCAGACGGCGCCGATCTTCGTCGCCGTGCTGGGGGCGTCCAGCTACACCTATGCGGAAGCGGTGGGAACCCAGGGTCTGGCCGACTGGATCGGGCCCATGGGCGGGCCTTCGGCTTCTTCGGTGGCTGCCCGGAAGTCCTGGTTCCCGACAACCTGAAATCGGGCGTCACCAAGGTCTGCCGCTACGAGCCGGATGTCCAGTCCAGCTGCGCCGAGATGACGGCCCACTGCGGCGTGGTGGTGGTGCCGGCGCGGGTGCGCAAGCCGAAGGACAAGGCCAAGGTGGAGGCCGGCGTCCTGCTGGTTGAGCGCTGGATCCTCGCTCGGCTGAGTACATCAGCGATTCGCTTCAGGTCATCGATATCTCCCAGCAGCCGGAAAAGCAGTGGATGCGCAGATCTGTGCCTGCTCCGGTGCCATGGTCCGTTCGACGCTTTTCCAGGGTGGGGATGGACCGGCTTGCCCTGATCGAGCGCCGTGTGGTGATACGTCCCTGTAGCGCCTGCCGGCCCGCCCGTCCGGGGCGGTCGTTCGCGGTGGGGACGGCCGCCGCTTAACTCGCGATCCGGATGCGTCAGAAGTGGATGTAGTGGTCGACCAGCAGCGCCGAGAAGATCCCCACCAGATATACCAGGGAATAGCGGAAGGTCTTCATGGCCGTGCGGATGTCGGCCTGCTGCTTCAAGCGCCAGGCGTAGTACAGAAAGCCGCCCCCCAAGGCGGTGGCGGCAACCAGATAGACCGGGCCGCTCATGCCGGTGACGAAGGGAAACAGGCCGAAGATGAACAGCAGCACGGTGTAGAGCAGAATGTGCAACTGGGTCATGGCCACGCCGTGGGTCACCGGCAGCATGGGGATATTGACCTTGGCGTAGTCGTCCCTCTTGGCGATGGCGTAGGCCCAGAAATGCGGGGGAGTCCACACGAAGATCAGCAGGAACAGCAGCAGCGCGTAGGGATGGACCTCGCCGGTCACCGCGCACCAGCCCAGCACCGGAGGCGCCGCGCCGGCCGCGCCGCCGATCACGATGTTCTGGGGGGTGGCGTGCTTGAGATAAACGGTGTAGATGAAGGCGTAGCCCACCAGGGATAAAAACGTCAGCACGGCGGTCAACGGGTTGACCAACAGGGTCAGCAGCGCCATGGAGATCAGGCACAGCACGACGGCGAATGCGACTACCCGCACCGGGCTGATCTGACCCTGCGGTAGCGGCCGTTTCTGGGTTCTGGCCATTTCGGCATCGTGGCGGCGGTCCAGGTAATGGTTGAGCGCCGCAGCCGACGCGGCGGCCAGGCCGATGCCGATGCTGCCCCAGATCGCGGGTTCCAGCGGCGGCCAGCCCGGCACGGCCAGGAACATGCCGATGATGGCCGTGAACACGATGTGCCCGACCACGTTGATCTTGCAGAGCCCCAGATAGGTCTTCCAGGACAGCGCGGCGACCAGTTTTTCGGAGGTATTGGTGCTCATCGTTGGTGCGGTGGGTTCGTTTACAATAGCGTTTCAGTCAGGCCACGCCGGTATCCGGCGTTTCCGGCCGAAGACAGTCCAACCCAAGGAGATGCAAACACATGCTGACGTTACGCAGGCTCGGCTGCCTGATGCTGGCGGCGCCTTTCGCCGTCCAGGCGGCTCCGCCCAAGGTGTCGGAGTTCAAGCTCGAAAACGGGCTCAAGATCCTCGTCCAGGAGGATCACCGTGCGCCCGTCGCCGTATCCCAAGTCTGGTACAAGGTGGGAGCGAGCTACGAACACGACGGAATAACCGGGCTTTCCCACATGCTCGAACACATGATGTTCAAGGGCACGGAGAAACATCCACCGGGAGAATTTTCCCGCATTATCTCAGCAAACGGGGGGAGTGAAAACGCTTTCACCGGGCAGGACTATACCGCCTATTTCCAGACCCTGGAGAAATCCCGCCTCAAGGTCAGCTTCGAACTGGAAGCCGACCGCATGCGCAACCTGAAAATCCTGCCGGCGGAGTTCGACAAGGAACACCAGGTGGTGCTGGAAGAGCGCCGCCTGCGCACCGACGATCAGCCCCGCGCCAAGCTGGCGGAGCAGTTCGACGCCCTGGCCTATTCCAACGGTCCCTATAAGAACCCGGTGATCGGCTGGCCCGATGACGTGGCAGGACTGACCGTCGCCGACCTGACCGATTGGTACCGCCAGTGGTATGCCCCCAACAATGCCACCCTGGTGGTGGTGGGCGACGTGGTCCCCGAAGAGGTCTACCAGCTGGCCCGCAAGTATTTCGGCCCCCTCAAGCCCAGCGTGCTGCCGCCGGTGAAGCCGCGCAGCGAGATCGAACAGCTGGGCATCCGCCGCATGATCGTGCGGGTACCGGCCAAGCTGCCTTATCTGGTCATGGGCTACAAGGCGCCGGTGCTGAAGGGCGCTGCCGAGGAATGGGAGCCCTATGCCCTGGAAGTGGCCGCCGGCATCCTCGACGGTGGCAACAGCGCCCGCCTGGAAAGCCGGCTGGTGCGCGGCCAGCAGATCGCCGCCGCGGTGGGAGCCGGTTACGACCTGTATTCGCGGCTGCCCTCGCTGTTCATGATCGAAGGCACCCCGGTGCAGGGCAAGACCCTGCAGTTCCTGGAAAAGGCCTTGCTGGCGGAAGTCCGGAAGATTCAGGATGAGCCGGTTGCCCAAGAGGAACTGGACCGGGTCAAGGCCCAGGTGCTGGCGTCCAAGGTGTACGAGCGCGATTCGATTTTCTATCAGGCCATGCAGCTGGGCACCGCGGAAACCGTGGGCCTGAGCTGGAAGACGGTGGAGGAATACGTGGACAAGGTGAATGCGGTGACTCCGGAGCAGATCCAGAAGGTCGCCCGGAAGTATCTGGTGGAAGACTATCTGAGCGTGGGCTACCTGGAGCCCCTGCCCATCCCCGAAGGCGCGGTGGCGCCGGAAGATCGCGCACCCCAGGGAGGCCAGCATGTCCGCTAAGTATCTGATGCGTTTTCTGGGCATCGCCCTGCTGCTGGCCGCGAGCCAGGTCCTGGCCGGTCCCAAGATCCAGCACTGGACCGGCGCCAACGGCAGCCGGGTCTACTTCCTGCCCACCGAGGGACTTCCCCTGGTGGACGTGCGGGTGGTGTTCGACGCCGGCAGTGCCCGCGACGGCCAGCAGTTCGGCGTCGCCACCCTGACGGCCGGGGTGCTGGATACCGGCGCCGGCAGCTGGAATGCCGATGCCATCGCGCAGCGCCTGGAGGGTGTGGGTGCCCGCCTGTCGACCGGGGTATCGCGGGATTCCGCCTTCCTCACCCTGCGGTCCCTCACCGATCCCAAGCTGCTCGACGTGGCGCTCGCGACCGCCCACGAAATCCTGGTCAATCCGACCTTCAATCCGGTGGATTTCGAGCGGGAGAAGAAAAACCTGCTGGTAGGCCTGAAACAGCGCGAAGAATCTCCCGCCGATCTGGCCGGCATCGCCTTCTTCCGGACGATGTACGGCGATCACCCCTACGCCCATCCCAAGGACGGCGATATCGACACGGTGGAAAAGCTGAGCCGCGACGATCTGGAGCGGTTCTATCGGCAATATTACGTGGCCGCCAATGCCCTGGTGGTGGTGGTCGGCGACCTCGACCGCGCCAAGGCCCAGTCCATCGCCGACGGCCTGTTGGCCGGGATGGCGGCGGGGAGCGCTCCGCCGGCCATTCCGGAGGTGCCGCAGCCGGCGGCCGCCAATTCCGTCAAGAAGGCCTTTCCCTCGGCCCAGACCCATGTTTACAGCGGCTTGCCGGGCATGAAGACCGGCGATCCGGACTACTTCCCCCTCTACGTGGGCAACCACATCTTGGGCGGCAGCGGGCTGGTGTCGAAGATCTCCGACGAGGTGCGCGAGAAGCGCGGCCTGTCCTACAGCGCCTACAGCTACTTCTACCCCTACCGTCAGCTGGGGCCGTTCATGATGGGGCTGCAGACCAAGAACGAGACCGCCGCCGAGGCGCTCAAGGTGTTGCGGGAGACATTGGAGGAGTTCATCGCCAGGGGACCCACCGAAAAGGAACTGCAGGCCTCCAAGCAGAACATCACCGGCGGTTTCCCGATGCGGCTCGACAGCAACCAGAAGCTGGCCGAGCAGGTGGCCTCCATCGCCTTCTACGGCCTGCCGCTGGATTACCTGGACACCTTCGTGCAAAAGGTGGAGGCGGTGACCGCCGACGACATCCGCCGCGCGTTCAAGGCCCGCATCGATCCGGCCAAGCTGCAGACCGTGATGGTGGGCGGGTTCGATTCGGCCAAGCCCGCGCGGTAACCGTTCCGCGCTGCGGCTTCGGAAGGCGTTGTAGTGACTCCCTGCGATTGTGGCCGAGCGGCCGTTTTCAGCGCCGCTTGGCCGCCACTGGCAGGACTATGGCCCTATGGTTATCCCTTTTCCAAGCGACCTTAAACCGTCGCTCGGTTTCGTGGGCGGGCGGCTCCGGCCTGTTGGGGATGCCATGCAACGTCCCCGCGGAGCCAGATAAGAGCCCGCACGCTCGGGACCCGCTGGCCTCGGGGCCATCCGTGGAACAGGGAAAGCATCCCGCCCCTGGCTCTCGGGGTCTTGTTTCCAAACGGATGGTGGCGCACGAGCCCCGTTTCCTCAGGCCCCATCGAGTTCCAGCAACAAACCCATTTGTACTGTTTCGTAGTAACGTCCCTCGAATTTCATGGCCTTGGGTTTCACGGCCTCGCGGACAAATCCGAATTTCTCGTAAAGCCTTAGCGCGGCGGTATTGTCGGCTCTGGCTTCCAGTTCGATGCGCGAGAGGCCTTGGGTCTTGGCTTGGTCCAGGCAGGCTTGGACCAAACGCGTGCCGATGCCGCGGCCTCGATAGCCAGGCAGGACGCCCATGCCCAGACGCCCGCAATGGGCAACCGCCTGGCCCCAAGCGGGCAGCACATCCGCCCAGCCCACGACCGTATCTCCATCGACAGCAACGAATTGCGCCGCGCCGATGGCGACCATTTGATTGACGAAGGCTTGCGTCTGTTCGAACGGGGGCGCTTCGGTGAAAGCGAGGTAGCTCTGCTCGCGCGCGACGGTATCCAGGCAGGCATGAAAACCGGGAATGTGCGATTGGGCGATGGGGACGATGCGAATCGATGGCGGCGACTCGCCCGGGGGATCCCCTTGAGCCGTTCCGGAACATCCGGTGATACGATCTTCCGGTGGCAAGTCGAAATCCGGGCCGGATGTCCGGGGTTCATTCATCGGGCGATACCTCGTATCCACAATTCCAGCATGCCACAAACTGGCGTTCCATGGCTTCGCCACAGCTTGGGCAAGGGCAGGGACTGTCCGGCAACGATTCCGGTGCCCGGCTTCCATCCTTTGCCGTCGCGATGGCCAGTACTGCGCGGTCGGCGTCCGCTTCAAAGATCCAGACGACGGATGGCGCCATGGCCATATCTTCCCCGGTTACCTTTGCAGCGATTCCCCGGGCCTCCAACAAGCCCCGAACGAAGTGCGCTTCCAGGGGATTGTCCGTCTCGAAGAATTTGATCATCTCCTTTCTCCAGAATGTCGGCCATCGGGCGCCGACCATTCCGCCGGCGCCCGGTGCCCGTGTTCACCGGCGCTTGAATCGATAGCCTGAATAACGCAATACGGCGTCTCCAGCATCGCCATCGGCCACCACCGTCTCGCCCAGCGCACGTCCCAAGCCTGCCATCACCGCCTCCGTGTCGCTGACGGGGATCAGGATGCGTGCCCCCAATTCCGAATTGCTCAGAATCAGAAAACCTTTGCGGTTCGACAGCGTTAGCTGCAGGTCGGGTTGATACGCATCGGGATTCTGGACGATGTAAGTCCCTACCCGCTTGCGCCACGCCGACGACAACACCCGCGGAACGACCCGTTCACCGATCAGCTTGGGCCCCGCCGGGGTATCGGCCAGCAATAGCGGATGGCCCGCCACGCTGGTCCGGTTCAGCACGACATCGCCATAAATGGGCAGCGTCGCGCCAAATCGGCCGTCGGCCAGGAGCTTGATCGGGGCGCGAGCGCCATTGACCCGCATCGACAAAGACTTTCCGTGGCGTTTGATCTGAATGATGCCGAAGCCGGCAGCGTAGTGCCCCGGGTAATCATTCACCGACGCCTTGGCGCCGGCCTGTTCGCCACTGCCCGGCAATGCCGGTCCCATGGCACCGGATTGCTCGGCGGCCATCAGTTGCAGGGCGGTGCCCGCTATCTCACCGACGGCTTGCTCGCTGTCTTTCGAGTTGCTCAAGACCACCACGCCAAGCTTCTTCTGGGGAAGGATGATCAGCAAACTATGGAAGGTACCGATCCCGCCATCATGGAATGCGGACAATTCCCCGGTGGGCGATCGGTCGAGAACCCAGGCCAGTCCGATCTGCGCGCCGAAGTCGAGGGGGACACCGTCGTTCTGCGGGCGGAACATCTCGGCCAGGCTCGCCTCGGAAAGTACCGGCTGACCGCTGGAGACGCCCTTGGCAAACACCATCTGCGCGAATCGGGCGAGTTCGCGCACGCTGGCATTCAGTCCGCCGGCGGGAATGTCCCGGAGTATCGCTTCCGGCGCTTCCTGGCCTTGTGCATAGCCCTTGGACATCAGCGGCGACGGTGACTCGCCATGGGCAAAGGCCGCGTGAGACATCCCCAACGGCTGCAACAGGCCTTCATCCAGGCAGGACTCGAACGGCTTGCCGCAGGCATTTTCGATCGCCGTGCCGAGCAGGGAAATGCCCAGGTTGGAATAGCTCATGATCAGCTTGGGCGGGAACGAAACGTAGTCGTCATGTAAGCTTTCGACCATTTCCGAAAAGGAAGCATCGGTTAACCACCCTTTGAAGTAATCCGTCGGCAAGCCGGAATGATGGGTCATGAGCAATCTCGGCGTGATCGGCTCCGCGTCGGCAAATCGCGTCTTGATGCTGAATTGGGGCACGTAGGCCTGGATGGGGGCGTCGATGTCGAACTTGCCCTGTTCCGCCAACTGCATGGCTGCGGTGGCCGTGAACAGCTTGCTGATGGAGCCGGCGCGGTAGATGGTGTCGCCGTCGGCCTTGATGCCCTTGGCCTTGTCCGCATAACCAAAGCCTTGGGACCAGACCACGTTCTGGTCGTCGATCAGCGCGATACTAAGGCCGACGATGTTTGTCTGCGGCAGAATCGATGGAATTCGGGCCTCCAGGGCTGCCCGGGTTTGCGGATAGAGCCCGGCGTCGGCCCGGGCCCCGGCGAGGTTCAGACAGGCTGCGGCGGCCGCGGCCAGGCGTATTGCGTAGAAAAACGGTGTCTGAAATTTCACGGTGTTCGCTCCAGTCTGGGAATGCTTGGGGTCGATGGGATTCAGGCCAGGGAGCCGCCTCATGGCCGATCCTTCCGATCGACCGTGAGAGTGATCTCCCCGGGCTTGGGATGCGCGTCGGAAGGCAACGCCAGGGTCAAATCGGCACCGACCAGGTCGGTCGCGCCGTGCCAGTCCTTGCCGTCCCAGCTGGCCCATTCCTTGTGCAGGTACAGGTCGCGGACGATGGTGGTGTTCAGCGTTTGGTCGACGCTCTCGGTCAACAGACTGCCCTTGACGGTCACTCGCACCGGGATCGACTTGCCGGCCGGCAATTTGAGAATGAAATCGCCCGGCGGCGGCATCTTGGAAAACTCCACCACCGGCAGGCGAGCCAGGTCCTCGGGACAGGGCGTGGGATGAAAGACGGCGCAGCCGTTGAGACCGGCCAGCAGGGTGATGAGGGGCAGATGCCGGGCCAGGCCGACGCGACGGCCGGTCGGCTCGAGCCGGCCGGGCCGGTCTGGGCTTACGGATTTATCGGGAATAGTCATGGGTTTGGATCCTCCTGTTCGAGATTGGCATGGGGCTGCTGAGCCCCGATGCCATTCTTGGAAAATCCATCATCGTCCGCATGTGCCGAAAGTCATCGCCGCCTGCCATGACTTTCGGCAGGGGAAAAGCGGTGGCTTCCCCCTTACCATGGCGTAGAGTTTTGGCTTTGGATCCTTGCAACCATGCCTCCCATCCTCCGCCTATCCCCCCACCCGCCGGCCACCGAAACCCTACTGCGCAGCTGCATGCTGGTGTTGTGGTTCATGATGGGCGTCGCCATTTACGGCGCGCCGCCCAGCCCTACGGAAACGGTCATGCCGCTCGAGCGCACCGCTGCCATCGCGCTATACCTGGGATTCGGCGTCGCATTGTGGTTCAACACCCGGCACATCGCCCCGCATGCGCTGGAGCGTGCGTCGATGGCCTTGCTGGCGTTTCAGGCAGCCTGCGGATTTACCTTGCATACCGACCTGCTCTACCTCGTCGCCGCGCAAATTCCGCTGGCGTTGCCGGGGCGAGCCGCCTTGACCTGGATCGTCTGCCAAACCGCGTTGCTGTTCGTCTGGATTCTCCTGCTGGACAGCCTGGGAGCCCCCCTCCAGTTCATGCAGCTGCCGCAACTGCCCCACCTCGCCGTCATCCTGATGACCGACCTGGGCGTCTTCGCTGGCCACGGCTTTGCTTTCTTCATGGGCTATCTGGCCGCTTCCGAAGCCCGCGGAAGGCGTGCGGCGGAACGCATCAACGCCGAGCTCGAGGCGACCCGCGAAATGCTCGCGCAGAACACCCGGGCGGCCGAACGCAACTACATCGCCCGCGAGTTGCACGCCACCCTGGGACATCATCTGGTGGCCTTGAAAGTCAATCTCGAACTGGCGCAGCACTTGGCGCAGGCCCCCAATTCCACGGCCTTGTCGGATTCCTTCGACCTGGTCTGCCGGCTGCTGGCCGATGTAAGAGCCGTGGTCGGTCAGGTCAGGTCCGCGCCCAATGTCGACCTGAGGGGCGCCTTACACACCCTGCTGGCGGGCATCAGCGAATGCACCGTGCACCTGGACTTTCCCGAGGCTCTGGATATTCGCGATCCGGGGCTCTGCCACATCCTGTTTCGCTGCGTGCAGGAAGGCGTCACCAACACCCTCAAGCACTCCGGCGCGCGTGGCGTTTGGGTGAGTTTCGGCGCGCAGCAGGAAGACCTGGTGGTGACGGTCAGGGACGACGGCCGCGGCTGCGACACCCCTGACGATGGCAATGGCCTGACCGGCATGCGCGAGCGGCTGGCGATGGCCGGGGGCAGTCTGGAAATCGCGACCGGCGCCGGGCGGGGATTCACCCTGACCGCCCGGCTCCCCGGGGCAATCCGCCGCGTCGATTCGGCCCGCATGCGCCCGGAGGCGGACGCGGGGGGCGCAGCGTGATCCGAACCGTGATCGTCGACGACCACACCCTGATGCGGAGTGGAATCCGCGGCCTGCTGGAATTGACCGAGGACATCCGGGTCGTGGGGGAGGCCGGCGATGGCGATGAGGCCGTGCGGGTGGTCACGGATCTGCTGCCGGACCTGCTGCTGCTCGACATCAAGTTGCCCGGACGGTCCGGTTTGCAGGTCCTGGAAAGCCTCGCGGCACGGAACGCATTGCCGCCGACCATCCTGCTGACCACCTTCGGCGACGATGTCGCCTTGCTGGAAGGCATCCGTGCCGGCGCCAGGGGGTTCCTGCTCAAGGATGTCTCCCTGGAGCGGCTGGTGGAGGCGATCCGCACGGTCGTGGACGGCAAGCGGTATTTTCGCCCGGGCTTGACCGAACGGGTACTCTCCTGCGTCAAGACCATGCCGCTCGGCTTCGAAAGCCTCGATCCGCCGTGCTCCCTGACCCCGCGGGAGATTGAAGTCTTGGCTTTAGTCGCCGGCGGCTGCAGCAACCTGGAGATCGCGGCATCCCTCGGGATGAGCGAGGGTACCGTGAAGAATCACGTCTCCACCATCTTGTCCAAGCTCGGCGTGCGTGACCGGGTGCAAGCGGTGCTCAAGGGACTGGAGACCGGCCTGCTTTGATCTCTTGAAAGCATTGACGGTTGCGGGCTCAAGGCGCGAGCAGCGCCATGCGCCCGGCGAGGGCCGCCAGGCCGGCCCGGAAATCGAGCCGGTCGACGGCGGCTTCGAGCACGGCCAGTTGATCGCTTGCCGGGGTGCCCACGTATTGCTTGAGTTCGGCCACCCGATCGAGAGCGCGCAAATCGCGTTCCGCCAGCAGCTGTTCCAATTCCCCCATCCGTTCCAGCAACTGACCGGCGTCGACCGTCGATTCCGGCGGCCGGAGACTCGCCGGATCGATCTCATCGGCGATCTGCCGCAGCGTCGCAGCCGTTTCCGCCAGTGCCGCGTCGAACGGGCGCAGCAGCGTTTCATCCCCGCCATCCCTGATGCGGGCCTCGGCGTCGGTCGCCATGCGGGCCAGGTCTCGGGCCCCCAGAGTCGCCGCCAGGCCGTTCAGCGTGTGCAGTTCGCGCGCGGCTCCGGCGCGGTCGCCCTGTTTCAGGCACTCGCCGGCCCGTTGCAGGATGTCGCCTGGATCCGCGGCGAATTGGCGGGCCAGGGCGGCATACAAGGAGCGGTTGTTGTCCAGCCGGGCCAACGCGGCAGCCAGATCGATGGCTGGAGCCGCAACCGGCGGAGGCGGGCTGGCCGGCGGCGGCGCTGCCGCCAGGGCGCGGCCGCACTGGCGCAGGATGGCGTTCGCCAATTGCCTCATGTCGATGGGTTTCCCTACATGGTCGTTCATGCCGGCGGCGAGGCAGGCGTCGCGGTCGCTCTTCAATGCGTTGGCGGTCATGGCGATGATGGGCAGGGTTGCGCCCATCTCCCGGCGCAGGATGCGGGTGGCTTCATAGCCGTCCATGTCCGCCATCTGGATGTCCATCAACACCGCGTCGAACGGCTGCCAGGCCGAGGCGACGGCCTCGATGCCCTGCGGCCCGTCGTTGGCAACCTGGACCTCGGCACCCGCATGGGTCAGCAGTTCCCGCGCCACCTGGCGGTTGAGCGGATTGTCTTCCACCACCAGCAACCGCAGCCCTTCCAGGGGCCGGTGGCAGGCCGCGGCAGCGCCGGGCTCCGGTTCCGGCGGCAGCTGGCCCACCGCACGCAACACGGTATCGCGCAGATCGGCGGGGCCGATCGGCTTCATCAGCAGGTATTCGGACAGAGGCAGTCCGGCGCGCGGCGGTTCCCGGCCGGAACCGGACGTCATGATCAATGCCGGCCTGCCTTGGCGGGTCTCGGCACGCAGCGGATCGATCCCGCCGTCGCCCGCCGCGACCATCAGCCGTCCGTCCACCAGGACGGCATCGTAGGGCCGCTCGGCGGCGGCTTCGATCCGCGCGACGGCTTCTCCCAGGTCCGCCGCCGTGTCGGCCTCCC
>VEPB01000477.1 GCA_012026715.1 Methylococcaceae bacterium
GACGCCCATGCCAGCCCGGAAACGCGATCTATCTCTTACGACATTGCTGAGCCTCCTCGTATTCATGGGTTGCCAGCCCGCTTTGGCCAAATCCTCCATAGCCATCACGCAGGCGGTCTTGTCCGGCGGTGACCTCACCCTCAAGGGCACGCTCAAGAAAACGACCGCGTCCGCTGTCGACCTCTACGACAGCAGCGGGAGGCTGCTGGGCCAGGCCAGCGTCGATGGTCATCGCCGCTTCAGACTCAGCATGGCTGACGTGGATCGGCCGGAACTGCTGTGCTCGGTGCGGGCCAAGACCGGCGATGCGTCGGCAACGGTAGTTCCGAAGGGCCGGCCGGGGGCCTGTTCCAAGACTCCGGCGTGCAGGATCGTCAGCCCGGTCGGCAGCCTGCACGTCTCGGTAAACACCGGCGTCCGTTTCCAGGCGAAAGCCAAGTTGAAGGACAAAAATGCCGGTCCTTTGAAGCTGGAATGGGACTTCGGGGGCGGATCCATGGGCGAGTCGGCCAAATGGCCGAATCAGGCGGCTTTTCGGAAACCCACGGAGACCGAGACCACCGTCCAGTTTGTTCGTGACAACACCCGTTACCGGGCACGGTTTACTGCCTGGGACAAGAAGAATCGCTATTGCGAGGATTCGGTGGAGGTCATCGTCGGCACGCCGCCGGATACGGCCAGCGAATTCCAGGACACCGCTGGCGCGGTCAAGGCCATGGCCCAAACCGCCCTGCAGGCAACGCCCAAAGCCGCCGACAATCTGGCCGGCAACGCCGGTGACAAGGTGGTGCTGCCCTTCGAAAAGCGATCGTTGCAGTGCGGTCACGACACCGGGTTGCTCCCCCATGCGCCACTGGCCTATCCCTACACCGCCAGCACCATCAACGCCTACGTTTACGAAAAGGCGCTGCAACCCGTGCCACTCACGAGCGATAAGGTCGAACTGCGTTATGCCGCCGCCTCCAACGCCGCCGATCCCGCCGGGCCGAATTCCATCAATTCCACCAGCCGCAACTGGCCGGCCGACCAGGGCGCGAGCAGCGCGCTCCTGAAGAAGGGGCAGTTGTTCGAACGCTATGAGCGCCCGCCGGGAGCCAACCTGGGCGAGGGCTATTACAGCTCCAGCCAGATCGATGCCATGTCCGGCTACCATCCCATCAACGAGGGCATGCACCAGCCTGTCGCCGACGAGGGCGCTTATTTCACCGGCCTGGATATCCCCATCAACCCCGACCATGGGCGCTACATGCCGGGGATCGATGGGCCGTATGCCGCAAACGTGCCGCAGCCTTTCAGCGACTTCATCCCAACCGACAACTGGTTTTCCGCATTCTGGCTGCCGCTCACCGACATCGATGACAGCGGCCGGGTCAATCCGACCCCGCTGTTCCGGGTCGAGGCGATCGACAAGGCCACGCAGACACTGCTGGCCGCGACCGACCTCGCCGTGACCTCAGGCAGGGACTTCCATTGCCGCGAATGCCATGCCCTCGGCAAGATCGGGGCAAACCCGGATATTGCGAGGGTCAATAGCAGCGGCGAGACAACGCCCATGTTGATGGCGGCTACCGGCAACAGCCTGGAGGACGAGGAACAGGCTGCGCTGATGAACATGGACAGGCTCCACGCCTTCTGGGATTTTTCCCACCACTACATGCCCGACATGGGTCACGATCCCAACGCCGTTATCTATGGCGATGGTCCCGGGCAGTGCGCCGGCGGCCCCGGCATGTGCCACTCGGCGGTCACCTTCCAGCAGATCGATCAGGGCTTCATCGGCCGGGAACGGCCCCGCACCGACCGCGGCACCATGTCCAACGCCATGCACCGCATGCACGGCACCCTGCAGTACAACGCCGACCGGACCGATATCCTGCGCGAAGACGACGGCAGCTTTCGCTGCAAGCAGGACTACGCCAAGACCAGTTGCCCGGTCGACCCGGCCAAAAGCCTGTTTCCGGTCAAAGATGCCGAAGGCAAGATCCTGCCCATGGAGGAAAACTGCCTGAAGTGCCACAGCGGCGAGCGCGAGCAATGCTACCGCGATCGCATGTACACGGCCGGCGTCACCTGTTACCAGTGCCATGGCGACATGCTGGCGGTGGCCGAACTCTACGAAAAATCCCACAAGAATCCCGATGGCAACGCCTACCGGATGCAGTGGCTGGATCAGCCGGATTGCGGCTCTTGTCATATCGGCAGCGGCAACCGCGGCAAGGATGGCCAGAATGAATTTTTCAGCGCGGGGGTGAAAACCCTGGCGTTCGCGCCGGACGATCCCTCGGCCACGCCCAACCCGGTGGATCTGGCCAACCCCGACGAACGCCGCTTCGCCGTGATGCCGCTCACCGAGCTGCCGCAGCAGACCGCGGGCTACAGCGACGTGTTGCGGACGCCGCTCTACCGCATGGGCAAGGACCGCCACGGCCAGGTGGCCTGCGCGGCCTGCCACGGCGCCGCCCACAGCGTGTGGCCCAACCGCAACCCCAGCGCCAACGACAACGTGACGGCCCTGGAACTGCAGGGCCACACCGGCACGCTGCTGGAGTGCAACGTGTGCCATACGGCCGACGCCTTTGCGGCCCGCGACCATCTGGACGAAGGCTTGAAAGTCACCGATGCGAAAATCGATGTCTTGGGCGGTCCCCACAATCTGCATCCGGTCAACGACCGCCATTGGTGGAACAGCGCGGAAGGCGACGCCGGCAACAGCGATGGTTCCACCAGTGGCGGCTGGCATAACGACTACGCCAAGCTGGAAGGCACCGCCCACGAAGACCAGTGCGCCGCCTGCCACGGCAACGACCACAAGGGGACCCGGCTTTCCAAGACCCCGGTGGATCGCGTGTTCGACTATTCCGACGCACCGGATCTGGGCCGGCTCAAGCGCAAGGGCATCAAGCCCAAGGTCACGGTCAAGGCCGGCACTCCCATCGGTTGCGACACCTGTCATAGCGTCGAGCTGAGTTGCACGGGATCGCCCAATCCCCAGTGCGGTCAGGCATCCGAACAGGTCACCGCGACGAC
>VEPB01000242.1 GCA_012026715.1 Methylococcaceae bacterium
TCGTCGTCCTCGGCGGCCTGTTGAGTACCGAACCGGCCCTGTGCGAGACCGCCGGTGACCCGGCTCCCGCGAGTTCCCAGTCCAAATCGGAACCCGAACGCAGCAACACGCTTCGGCCAGGACGCACGGGACGGGATCCGGGAGGCAGGCGCCCAGCGCCCAACGCCGAACCGGCCACGCCAGCGCCCGTTGCCATCTCCCCTGAGACGAGGCCGGAACCAGCAGCTCCGACTCCGGCCGTTCCGCAAAGCAGCAGCCGCGCCATCCCGGTCGAACCGCCTGCAGCGACGGTTCTCCCGCCCGTTCCCGCAGTTTCGGGACAGCTGGATGCCATCCGCTCCGAAAACGAGCGCCGGCGACTGCAGATGGAAGAAGTTCAGCGACAGGCGGAAGTCGCCGAACGCAAGCGCAAGGAAATCCGGCACCGGCAACTTCTGGAGGAGCAACAGGAGGGAATCCGCCGTAGCGAGGAAGCGCGCCGGAAGCTGTGGGACGCCCCACCCCGCTGACGGCCGCTACCGGAAAGACTCAACGAGTTCCCGTGACCACGGTCCCATCCATTCCGTCCAACTGCGGTGTACCCGTTCCCGGACTGATCTACGGCACCGCCTGGAAACAGGAGCGCACCCAGGTTTTAGTGGAACAGGCCTTGGCCTTGGGCTTCCGCGGCATCGATACCGCCTGCCAACCCAAGCACTATCACGAGCCCGGCGTCGGCGCCGGACTGGCAACCTGGATAAGCAACGGCGGCAAACGGGAGGAAATCTACCTCCAGACCAAATTCACGCCGGTGGACGGGCAGGATCCGCTCCGGCTGCCCTACGATCCGGCAACCAGCTTATCCGAACAGGTATCTGAGTCGTTCGAGGTTTCACTGCGCAATCTCCAAACGGATTACCTGGACAGCCTGGTCTTGCATTCGCCCCCGGAAAGCCGAAGCGAATTGATGGAAATCTGGTCGGCCATGGAAACCGTGGCCGCATCGGGCGCCGTTCGGCAGTTGGGGATCAGCAACTGCTACGATCTCGCCGAACTGGAGTACCTGTACGATCACGCCGCCGTGAAACCCGCGGTGGTGCAGAACCGCTTTTACACCGCGACCGGTTACGACCGGGAGATCCGGGCGTTCTGCCGCGACGGCGGCATGATCTACCAGAGTTTCTGGACATTGACCGCCAACGGCTGGCTGCTCCGCCAGCTCCAGGACATGGCGGCGGCCTACGATCGCAGCCCGGCCCAAGTCCTGTTTCGTTATCTCAGCCAGTGTGGCATCGTGCCTCTCACCGGGACCACCTCGGCTATCCACATGCGACAGGATCTGGCGATCTTCGAATTCGAGCTGACCGAATCCGAGGTCGCGGAAATCGACGGTCTTCTGAAAGCCTGAAGCGATATTCCTAAAAAACCGCTATTTATCGGCTTCCACGGCCGGCGCAGGGGTGCACTGCCTAAATCGGGAGGCTACGGCCTCAGATTTTGTGCGCGACCGGAAAACCGCGTTTTCCCATGACGGATGCTGAGAAATCCAGGATGGAATTCTTCAGCGCTTCCCCAAAGGATCAGAAATACTTCGTGTTGATGAGGAAATGCATGGCGATGCTGGCGGCATACCCCAAGGCGATCACCGGCGTCCACTTCAGATGGGCCACGAAGGTGTAGCCACCCTTGGTGGTTCCCAACAACCCCACCCCGGCGGCCGAACCGATCGCCAGCAAACTGCCCCCGACTCCCGCCGTCAGCGTCACCAGCAGCCACTGCCCTTGGGAGATAGGGGGCGCCATGGTCAAGACGGCATACATGATGGTGCCGTTATCGATGAAAGCCGAAAAGATACCGACCAGGGTATTGGCGATGGAAGGATTCAGATCGGTATAGAGAAATTGCGAGGCCATGCCGAGATAGCCGATAAAACTCAAACCGCCGACCCCGACCATGACTCCGTAGAAGTAAAGCAGGGTATCCCACTCCAACCGCGACACGCTGTGAAACACGTCGAAGTGGTCCTTGGTTTCCACCAATGCGTCATACGGCATCGGTTCCGGGTTTTCGGGGCGCTTGACCACGCCCGCGGCTTCGCGCTGATTCCGAACCACGCGGGTGCGGTACAGGTTGTAAAAGTAGAAGCTGAGGTAACTCAACCCCGTCAGCATGCCCGCAACTGGCGGCAACCCCAGCACGTTCTCGAAAAACACCGAGGTCACGATGGTCAGGAAGAACAGGAAGATGATACCTCTGGCGCCGTACTGCATCCCCGCCGATGGACCTGCCGCCTCGGGAAACTCATTGGGCACCCAGAAATGCATGATGGCGGCCGGCACCAAGAAGTTCACCACCGACGGCAACAACAGGGAGAAGAAATCGCCGAACGGCACCACGCCTTTCTGCCACACCAGCAGGGTCGTGATATCGCCAAACGGGCTGAAGGAACCGCCGGCATTGGTCGCTACCACGATGTTGACGCAGGCCACCGAGATGAAACGCCGGTTGTTCTTGGCCATGGACACCACCACCGCCCCCATCAGCAGGGCCGTGGTCAGGTTGTTGCAAACCGAGGACAGCAGGAAAGACTGTACGCCGGTGATCCAGAACAGCTTGCGATAACTGAAGCCCTTGCTGAGCAGCCAAACCCGGAGGCTGTCGAACACGCCGCGCTGTTCCATGGCGTTGAGGTAGGTCATCGACACCAGGATGAACAGGAACAGCTCGGCATAACCTTCCAGGGTGGAACGAAACGCCTTGCCCGCCGCTTCATCGAACCCGGCCGACACATAGGTCGCTCCGATCAATACCCAGATCAGGCTGGCTGCCAGCACCATGGGCTTGGACTTGCGCAACATGGTGACGTCTTCCAGCATCGCCAGCGCGTAAGCCGCAAAGAACAGGAGAAGGGAACAGTAGCCGACCCAGTGGTGGGTCAAATCGATCGGTAATGAGGCAGCGTTTTCCATGAAGCGACAGCGTCTGAAACGAAAGCGGTCGAAACGACTCCGTCCCGACTGTGGCGGATGATACCACTGCGTGGGAGGTAACTGCCTCAGTGCGACACTATGGCTTTGTCGCAGAGATACCCAGGGACTCTGTCAGGTCGCCGTTCGCGGAAACATCGCGCCACTGCGAGTGAAGCGCCTGTTGGACGGGAGCCGAAGCCGCGGCCATACCGCAATCGCTGCTGAATTCCGGCACCAACTCGCAGAGCGCGGCCATGATGGAATCCTGGTCGAACCCGCGGCACAGCGCCAACAACCGATCAACGCGCGGCACCACGAGGTTCCACTGAATCGGCCGGCCGCGCGCCAGCCGAAGCTTGCTGAAGGCCGTGGCCTCCAGTGGCTCGCCGGAATGGAACAACTCCTCATGCATCTTTTCGCCGGGCCGAAGTCCGATGTATTCGATGCGGACGTCCACTCCGGGCCGTTTGCCGCTCAGCCGGATCATCTGCTCCGCCAGATAGCCCACCCTGACAGGTTCCCCCATGTCCAAGACAAAAACCTGGCCGTCCTGCCCAACCGTCGCTGCCTGCATGATCAGCTGGCAGGCCTCCGGGATCGTCATGAAGTAACGGGTGATGTCCGGATGAGTCACGGTCACTGGCCCCCCCGCTCGAATCTGCTTGCGAAACAGAGGCACCACGCTACCCGCCGAGTCCAACACATTGCCGAAACGTACCGTGACAAAGCGGGTCGGCGCCCCCCCCCCGCCCGGAGCCCCCCA
>VEPB01000308.1 GCA_012026715.1 Methylococcaceae bacterium
ACGGACGGACGTCGGCCACGGTTCCGGTCACGCTGATTCCCGGCTGCCGCCCCAAAGCCTCGACCGATCTGGCCGGCCGCGCGCCGACCACGTAGAACCACAGCTGCGGCCGCTTCCGCTGCAGTGCCGGGAAGACTTCGCGGGCAAACCACTCCACCGCATCCACATTGGGCCAGTAGTCCATGACGCCGGTAAATACCAGCGGCTCGATGCCGGCCGGATAGGGATCGGGATAGTCCCCATCCGGCGAGAAATAATCCGCGTCCACGCCGTTTTCCAGGGTGGCGAGGTTGAGCGCCGACTCGCCTGCCAAGCGGCGAAACAACGCAGTCTCTTGCGGCGTGACGAACAAGGCGGCCCTGGCCCGCTTCGCCGTGGCAATTTCGTAGGCCTCCAGCAGTCGCCCCTCGCGCCGGTAGATCCAGCCGCCCGGTCCCGGCCGTGCAGCCCCGTAGGCCCGCCACTTGGCCGAATCGACGTCAACGAAATCCACCACCGTCGGCAGCGCGGGATGGCTGGCCAAGTATTGGGCCATGGCCGAGGAGAACACCAGCGCCCCGTTCAGGGGCCGTTCCGCCACCAGGCGGTCGACCCAGGATTGCATGACCCGGTCGCGGTAAAAAGGCACGGTGAGAGGATCGCCCGTCATCAGCCCCGAAAGGCTGCGCAGCTTGGCCCACAGAGGCCGCAAGGGCCGCAACAACACCTGGTCGACGTAGGGCTTGAGCGCTTCGGCATGTCGCCAGTCCGCCGGATCGTCCACGAAGCAGCCCAGATGGACCCGGCAACGGCGCGCCAACCGTTTCAGCAGATGGAACGAACGAATCTTGTCACCCTTGTTGGGCGGGTAGGGAATGCGATGGACCAGGAACAGGAGTTCGTCCACAGCGCTAGCCCAGATAGCGCGCCAGTCGCGGTCCAAGCAGCTTGCTGAGGGACAGCGGCAGCCGTTTCCACAGCGCGATGAACAGCCGGTACTTGGGGTTGAGCGGGTTGAGGTCCGGCACCCTCGGCGCGCCGATCAACGCATATTCGTAGTGCATGGGCTCGGGCTCGAATCCCCAATGGCGCTTGTAGGCATAAGCGCCGGTGCCGACCTTGCTGCGGCCGAAGTCGAAGCAGCGATAACCCTCGGCAGCGGCCTCGCGCATCAGCCGCCAGTACAGCAGATCCTGCGCATGGAACCGGCGGGATTCCGGCGTTGCGCCGGCGTAATAAGGCATCACGGCGTCGCGGAAATAAAAGCTCATCACCGCCGCCAGTGGCCGGCCGGCGCGACTCACCTCCAACATCCGGCAGTCCGTGCCAAACACCTCCGGCAACAGCCGGAACATGGCGCGGGGAAACACCGGGGTGCCCAGGTTGCGCACGCTTTCGGCATAGAGTTCGTAGAACCGGTCGGGATCGGTCGACGGCCGGCAGTCCAGCCCCATCGTCTCGGCCTTGCGGATCACCGCCCGCTGCTTGCGCGGTATGGCGGCGAGCAAAGCCGCCTCATCGCCAGCGATGGCCTTGCGAAACAGCGCGTAAAGCGGCTTTTGTGGGCGGCCGCTGGCGGAATCGACGGAGTTGCGGAATTCCACCCAATCCACCCCGAGGCCGCGGCCCAGTTCAACGGCGGCAGCTTCGAGCGCCTGCCGCGTCGCCGGATCGGCCGCCACCGCCCCGCCCTCCACGCAAAAAGGGGTCGACACCAAGGCATTGCCGAACAGACGGCTGTGCACATGAGCCAGGGGCAGCCCCCCTGTGATGGCGCCACCCTCCTCCGCATAAAGGTAATGGACCGGCAGGCCGGCGCCCTGCTCGATTACGCGACGCCAGCCGGCCCGGTGAAAAAACGTCGCGGCGGGCGTGGCGGCGACGTACTCATCCCAGCGCCGTTCGTCGCCCGGTTCCAGGCGTCGGATCCGCATCAGGCGGCTTCCCCCAGATAGACCGACGCCAGGGTATTCCAGCGAAAATCCGCCAGCAGCCGCTTGAGGCGGGGCTCGGTTTTGTCCAGATTGAGGTAGTGGCGAAACCGCGACTTCCAATTCAAACCTGCTTGGCGCGGCTGGTCCGGATCCAATTCCCACGGGTGGAAATAGAACACGGCGGGCTGCCGCTCGGCCCGATTGACGCGGGCGATGGACCACCGATAGTAGGCGTAAGGCAGCAGCCGGAAATAGCCGCCGCCACCGCACGGCAGGGTCCTGCCCAGCACATTCACGGTGGTGATGGGCACTTCCAGCAAGCCCTCCGCCTGCTCGGGGCGAAACGCGAAGCGCGGCGCCTCCGGCATCCCGTAGTGATCGTGGCGGATGGGATAGATGCTGGAGCTGTAGGCGAAACCTTCTTCCTGCAACACCGTCAGCGCCCACAGATTGGTCGCGCCGATGGAATAGCTGGCGGCCCGATAGCCCTGCACCGCGACCCCGCCGAGTTCTTCCAGCAACGCCTTGGATTCCCGCACGTCTTCCCGAAACTGCTGCGGAGTCTGCTGGGTGACCCGGGTATGGTCGCGGCCGTGGCAGGCCAATTCGTGTCCCTCCGCGACGCTGCGCCGGATCAGCGCCGGATGACGCTCCGCCACCCAGCCCAGCACGAAAAAAGTGGCCCTGGCCCCGCTCGCCGCCAGCAGATCCCGCACCTTGCCGGTGTTGGCCTCGACCCGGCTCGGCAATCGATCCCATTGATCGCGGGAGATGTAGGGCTCAAATGCCGAGACGTGGAAATAGTCCTCCAC
>VEPB01000456.1 GCA_012026715.1 Methylococcaceae bacterium
AACCCTGCCCGACGGAAGCGTTAGGGAGTTCGACCGCGCGGTGACGCCCCATGAGGTGGCCCAGGCAATCGGGGCTGGCTTGGCGCGCGCGGCGGTGGCGGCCAAGGTCGACGGCAGGCTGGTGGATCTGTCGTACCGGATCGAAGCCGATGCCCAGGTGGCGATCGTTACCGGGCGCGATCCGGAAGGCCTGGAAGTCATCCGTCATTCCACGGCGCATTTGCTGGCACAGGCGGTGAAGAGCCTGTTTTCTTCCGCACAGGTGACCATCGGGCCGGTGGTGGAAGACGGCTTCTATTATGACTTCGCCTTCGAGCGGCCCTTCCGTCCGGAAGACCTGGAAGCCATCGAGCAGAAGATGGCGGAGTTGGCGGCGCAGGCGCAGGCCGTAACCCGCAGTGAGATGCCGCGGGACGAGGCGGTCGGGTTCTTCAAGGGGCTGGGCGAGGATTACAAGGCGGAGATCATCGCCAGCATCCCGTCCGCCGAGCCGATTTCGCTCTATTCCCAGGGCGACTTCGTCGATCTGTGCCGCGGGCCCCACGTGCCGGACACCGGCAAGCTGCAGGCCTTCAAGCTGACCAAGATCGCCGGGGCCTATTGGCGGGGCGATTCCAACAACGAGATGCTGCAGCGCATCTATGGCACCGCCTGGGCCGACAAGAAGGATCTGAAGGATTATCTGACCCGCATCGAGGAAGCGGAAAAGCGCGACCACCGCAGGATCGGCAAGCAGCTGGACCTGTTCCACCTGCAGGAAGACGCGCCGGGCATGGTGTTCTGGCACCCCGCCGGCTGGACCCTGTGGCAGACCGTCGAGCAATACATGCGGCAGGTGTTCCGCGACAACGGCTACCAGGAGATTCGCACGCCGACCGTGGTGGGGCGGGGGCTTTGGGAAAAGTCCGGGCATTGGGAAACCTTCCGGGAGCAGATGTTCACCACGGTGGCGGAAGAGCGCGACTTCGCCATCAAGCCGATGAACTGCCCCTGTCACATTCAGGTGTATAACCAGGGATTGAAGAGCTACCGCGATCTGCCCCTGCGGCTGGCGGAGTTCGGCTCCTGCCACCGCAACGAGCTGTCCGGAGTGCTCCACGGCATCATGCGGGTGCGCGGCTTTACCCAGGATGACGCCCACATCTTCTGCACCGAGGAGCAGATCCAGAGCGAAGTGGCGCGCTTCATCGATCTGCTGCAGAAGGTTTATGCCGATTTCGGCTTCAGCGACATCCTGCTGAAGCTGTCGACCCGCCCGGCCAAGCGGGTGGGGAGCGACGAGGTCTGGGACAAGGCCGAGAAGGCCTTGCAGGATGCTCTCGATCACAAGGGCTTGCCGTGGCAGCTGCAGCCGGGCGAGGGGGCATTCTACGGTCCCAAGATCGAGTTCTCGTTGCGCGACTGCCTCAACCGGGTCTGGCAGTGCGGCACGATCCAGGTGGATTTCTCCATGCCGGAGCGGCTGGGCGCGCAATATGTGGCCGAGGACAGCAGCAAGCGCACGCCGGTGATGCTGCACCGCGCCATCCTGGGGTCCATGGAGCGTTTCATCGGCATCCTGATCGAACATTACGCCGGCAGTTTCCCGATGTGGCTGGCTCCGGTTCAGGCGACGGTGCTGAATATCACCGATCGGCAGGCGGATTATGCGGATAAGGTCGCTAACGAATTGAAACGGCGGGGTTTCCGTGCGGCAGCCGACTTGAGAAATG
>VEPB01000043.1 GCA_012026715.1 Methylococcaceae bacterium
ACATGATGACACTCCTTGGCTTGCTGGATCGATGGCCGAAATACCGTACGAAAACAAAGGTAGCCGGGAACAAGAAGTCGTCAAATTTTGACAGTTGCCATTGCCGCGGACGACAGACGCATTGGACCGATAGGGGAACTATCCGGCAGATTTGAGCAGGATTCCGGGATAGGTGGCGTCTTTGGGGAGGCCGATTTCCGACACTTGGACTCGGAGCGGTCGCGAACCGAATGGCTGCCAGGATGGCAATCTGCAGCTATCGAGTGACGAAACCGATGATGGGTGGGTGGCGAGCGCGCCGGGGCACGCGGATCTGCGGTGTCGTTCGCCTATGGAAGTGCCGGACACCTGTTGCTGCCGTAGTCGGGAAGAGAGAATTCCCGGAAGTTTAATCATTGAAGGGATTTTGAACGGTCATGCGGCTGTCGATGATTTGGCCGTCCTGCAAGTCTTCCGTGTAGAGGATTTTGCAGCCGGCCTCCAAGGCGGAGGCCGCGATCATGGCGTCGTACACCGAGAAGCCGTAGCGCTCGGCGAGTCGCAGGCCCTGGTCGTGGGTCTCCACGGTCAGCGGCTCGATTTTGCAAACGGCACGGATGGTTTCCAGCACTTCCCGGATTTCCGGATAGCTCATCTGCAGTTTGCGGGAAGCAACCGAGGTGAATTCGTTGAGTACCTGGATGCTGATGACGCCGCCTCGGGCGATGGTCGCTTCGGCGCGATCCGCCTTGGTGGTGTCTTCCGACAGCAGATAAAGCAGGACATTGGTATCGAAAAACGCTTCAGTCCGGCTCATGGGCCTCCAGTCGGTCGAACTTGAAATCCGCCGGCAGCCGGCCCCGAAATTTCCTCAGGCGCGCCAGCAGTTCCGAAGCGCCGGGTTTCTTTTCAATTTCGAAAGTGCGAGCACTGGCGATCTGAATTTCGATGTCGTCCCCTTCCTTGAGGCCCAGAGCTTCAACCACGGCGGCGGGCAGGCGAACAGCCAGGCTGTTGCCCCATTTGGCGATTTGCATGACGTTACTCCCATCGGCTGGATATACGGTGTTTATAGTATATCAGCGGCGTAGGATGCGGTTCGTTTATCACCGCATCGTACAGCGATATCGCTGACGCGGCCCATCCGCTCATCACCCAGCACATGCCGCAAGAACCGCCCAGTGTGGGAATGCGGGTCGGCGGCCACCTGCTCGGGGGTGCCCTCCACCACGATGCGGCCACCGCCGTCGCCGCCCTCCGGTCCCAGGTCGACAATCCAGTCGGCGGTCGTGATCACGTCCAGGTTGTGTTCGATGACGATCACCGTGTAGCCGTAGTCGCGCAGCTGGTGTCGCACTCCCAGCAACTGATCCGGATGGATGACCGGTACGGATGAATCATCCGATACCGACCGAATGAAATAGCAGGCGCGAAGTGGACGTCGTAAGCAGGCGAATTCCCGGCCGGATGCGAGCGCGACCTGAACTTTAGGGTTGGATATTCGGCGTGCAATGATGCGCCAGGTACCGTTGGCGGCGGTGTCGACCGCCCTTCGATAGGCTCGGGACAGGCGATCAGATAGGGAAATTTGAATCCGACCGTTTGCGCAACTGCTAACGAAGACTTGAATTCCAGCGCCGCGTATTAAAGAATTCATTAATACCGTAATGGCACATTAAAGAGCGTTTGCGCATGAAACGGTCCGCGGGTACCTACACCGTCTCGACAACCTTGGGCGAGTCCGTTCAGGCCTTTGTTCCGCATCCGCTTCCGCCTGCCGATCCAGCCTTGGCTCCGGATTCGTTTGTCGAACAGAACCGGCAGGCGGAACTGGCGCTGGCACGCCTGTCGGGGGTGTCGGGACTGGTTCCGTCAGTAGACTGGCTGCTGTATAGCGCGATTCGCAAGGAAGCTTTGCTCACCTCCCAAATCGAAGGGACGCAGGCCACACTGGCCGCCTTGTTCGACGAGGAAGCCGGTTTCGCGGTCAGCAACACCGATGATGTGGAGGAAGTCGCCAACTATCTGCGCGCCTTCCACTCGGTACGAGACAATCTGCGCGATCCCGCTGGGCTTCCAATCAGATTACGCCTTCTATGCGATGCCCACAGGCTGCTCCTCGATGGTGCACGAGGCGCCGGAAAACAGCCCCGAGAGATGCGACGTTCGCAAAACTGGATTGGCGGGACACGTCCGGGCAACGCGGTTTTTGTGCCGCCACCTCCCGATCGCGTGGCGGAACTACTGGGCCACCTGGAGCGATTCATCCACGATACGTCGGTTGCGATCCCTCCGCTCGTGAAGATTGCCCTCGCTCACGCCCAGTTCGAAACCATCCATCCTTTCCTGGATGGCAATGGGCGCATCGGCCGACTGCTGATTGCCGCACTGTTGGAACATTGGGGCCTGCTGCCTGAGCCCCTGATGTATCTGAGCGGCTACTTGAAGCAGCATCAGATGGAATACTACCGGCGGCTATCGGTCATCCGCACCGAGGGCGACTGGGAATCCTGGGTGAACTTTTTCCTGGAAGGGGTCACCACTGCAGCCACCGACGCGGAGCGAAGCATCATCGCGATAGCCAGCCTGGTGGCCGCAGATCGACGCAGGCTGCTCGAATCCCGCAAAGCCGGTCCGGCCAGTTATCGATTGTTCGAGATGCTGCCGATGATGCCCCGCTTTACCATAGAGCGGGCGCGACAGAAACTGGACACGAGCTTTCCGACGGCGAATGCCGCCGTCAAGGTTCTGGAGGATCTAGGCATCGTGATCGAAAGAACCGGCCAGAAGAAAAACCGCAGTTTTAGTTACCAGCGCTACATCGAATTGTTGGCAGGCTGAGTCAGGCTGGCCACAGGCGCTGATCATTCCCCTCATCACCCCAGCACCTGCCGCAAGAACCGCCCGGTGTGGGATTTGGGATCAGCCGCCACCTGCTCGGGGGTGCCCTCGACCACGATGCGTCCGCCGCCGTCGCCGCCTTCGGGGCCTAAGTCGACGATCCAGTCGGCGGTCTTGATGACGTCCAGGTTGTGCTCGATGACGATCACCGTGTTGCCGTGGTCACGCAGCTGGTGCAGCACGCCCAGCAACTGGTTGATGTCGTGGAAGTGCAGGCCGGTGGTGGGTTCGTCCAGGATGTAGAGGGTATTGCCGGTGTCGCGCTTGGACAGTTCCTTGGCCAGCTTGACCCGCTGGGCCTCGCCGCCGGATAGGGTGCCGGCATTCTGCCCCAGGGTGATGTAGCTCAGGCCCACTTCCATGAGGGTCTGCAGCTTGCGGTGCACGACCGGGATGGCCGAGAAGAACTCGCAGGCCTCTTCCACCGTCATGCCCAGCACCTCGTGGATGGTGCGGCCGCGGTAGCGGATCTCCAGGGTCTCGCGGTTGTAGCGGTGGCCCTTGCAGACGTCGCAGGCGACGAAGATGTCCGGCAAAAAGTGCATCTCCACCTTGATGACGCCGTCGCCGGCGCAGGCTTCGCAGCGCCCACCCTTGACGTTGAAGCTGAAGCGGCCCGGCGAATAGCCGCGGGAGCGGGCTTCCGGGGTGGCGGCGAACAACTCGCGGATGGGGGTGAACAGCCCGGTGTAGGTGGCCGGATTGGAGCGCGGGGTGCGGCCGATGGGGCTCTGGTCGATGTCCACGACTTTGTCGAACAGGTCCAGCCCTTCCAGTTTGCGGTAGGGGGCAGGCGTGGTGCCGGCGCCGTTGAGGTCGCGGGCGGCGCAGCGGAACAGGGTGTCGTTGATGAGGGTGGACTTGCCGGAGCCGGACACGCCGGTGACGCAAGTGAGCAGACCCACCGGAAACGCCGCGTCGACCTCCTTGAGGTTGTTGCCTGAGGCGCCGAGCAGCTTGAGCTGGCGCTCTGGGTCCGGCTGGTAGCGCTGGGACGGCACCTCGATTTCGAGCCGCCTGGACAGATAGCGGCCAGTGAGGGAATCGGGATGGGCCTCGATGTCCGATGGCCGGCCCTGGGCTACGATCGCGCCCCCGTGCACGCCGGCGCCGGGGCCGATGTCCACCACGTGGGCGGCCAGACGGATGGCGTCCTCGTCGTGCTCCACCACGATCACCGTATTGCCCAGGTCGCGCAGGTGCACCAGGGTCTTGAGCAGGCGCTCATTGTCGCGCTGGTGCAGGCCGATGGAGGGTTCGTCCAGGACGTACATCACCCCCACCAGGCCGGCGCCCACCTGGCTGGCGAGGCGGATGCGCTGGGCCTCGCCGCCCGACAGGGTCTCGGCGCTGCGGTCCAGGGTCAGATAATCCAGCCCCACGTTCACCAAAAACTGCATGCGGTCGCGGATCTCCTTGACGATCTTGGCCGCCACCTCGCCGCGCCGGCCGGGCAGGTCCAGAGTCTCGAAGAATTCCAGCGAGCGCCGGATGGACAACTGGGTGAGGGAGGGCAGGGCGCGCTCCGCCACCAGCACGTGGCGCGCCCCCAGGTTGAGTCGGGTGCCGTCGCAGTCCGGGCAGGGCTTGGCGGCCAGGTACTTGGCCAGTTCCTCCCGAACCAGGCTGGAGTCGGTCTCCCGGTAGCGCCGTTCCATGTTGCGGACGATCCCTTCGAAGGTATGGCGGCGGATCTGGATGCGGCCGCGGGCGTCCAGATGCAGGAAGTCGATGGCCTCCTTGCCGCTGCCGTAGAAAATCGTGTCCTTGATTTTTTCCGGTAGCGAGTCGAAGGGTGCCTCCGGATCGAAGCCGTAATGCTCCGCCAGCGACAGGATGATCGGATAGTAATAGCTGTTGCGCCGGTCCCAGCCGCGCACCGCGCCGCTGGCCAGGCTCAGGGATGCGTTGTGGACGATCAGGCGCGGGTCGAAATACTGCTTCACCCCCAACCCGTCGCACTGGGGGCAGGCGCCCTTGGGGTTGTTGAAGGAGAAGATGCGGGGTTCCAGTTCGCTCAGCGAATAGCCGCAGTGGGGGCACGCGTACTTGTCGGAAAACACCAGTTCCTTAGGCGGGTCGTCCATGGACACCACCAGGGCGATGCCTTCCGCCAGCCGCAGCGCGGTTTCAAAGGATTCCGCCAAGCGCAGCGCCAGGTCGGCTCGGACCTTGAAGCGGTCCACCACCACCTCGATGCTGTGCTTCTTTTTCAGGTCCAGGGCCGGCGGCGCGTCCAGCTCGTACACCTTGCCGTCGATGCGGGCACGGATGAAGCCCTGGCCCTTCAACTCCTCCAGCACCTGCAGGTGCTCGCCCTTGCGCTCGGTTACCACCGGCGCCAGCAGCATCCAGCGGGATTCCTCCGGCAGCGCCAGCACGTTGTCCACCATCTGGCTGACGGTCTGGGCTTCCAGCGATACGCCATGGCTGGGGCAATGGGGCGTGCCGGCGCGGGCGAACAGCAGCCGCAGATAGTCGTAAATCTCGGTGATGGTGCCGACGGTGGAGCGGGGGTTGTGGGAGGTGGATTTCTGCTCGATGGAGATGGCCGGCGACAGCCCCTCGATGTGGTCCACGTCCGGTTTTTCCATCATGGACAAAAACTGGCGGGCGTAGGCCGACAGCGATTCCACGTAGCGCCTTTGGCCTTCCGCATAGATCGTGTCGAAGGCCAGCGAAGACTTGCCCGAACCCGACAAGCCGGTGATGACGATGAGCTTGTCGCGGGGCAGGTCCAGGTCGACGTTCTTGAGATTGTGGGTGCGGGCCCCGCGGATTTGAATGGTGTCCATGGCTGATCTGGCGGCGAAACAGCCGTCAACTATAAGCGCCTTCGCGGCGCTGAGGCAAAGCAGGGAATCGTGTCTCGGCCGGTCAGGGAGAGTCAGCGGTGGCGATTGCTCCTGCTATTTCCGAATAATGCCCTTCACGCCGCCAGCAATGAGGCTCGCGATGTTCATCAGGATGACCGGCAGCCGATGTCCGGCAGGGATGGCGAGGTAACGGGGTTCCCACTGAGGGTGGAACTTGTCCTTGTATTGATGGATGCCGCGAAAGTTATAGAAGTGCTCGCCGTGCCCGAACACCAGGCTGCCGAAGCGGTTCCAGGCGGTCGCCAGGTTGTGGCTGGGCAGCCCGGCGAGGGGCGCCATGCCCAAATTGAACCACTGGTAGCCGTGGTCTTTCGCCCACAACATCAAGCGGGCGAACAGGAAATCCATCAGGCCTCCATGGGTTCCGGGCCGTTGCCGCATCAGATCCACGGAAGCCTCATGGTAGTCGGCCCCTTGCCACAGGTTGGCGAACGCGACCGGCTCATCGTCCCGGCAAACCAGCGCGACCGGTCCTCGCGACAAATAGCTGGTGTCGAAAAATCCCAGGGAAAACCGCTTTTCCCGTGTATTTTTTTCCACCAGCCAGGCATCGGAGATTTCCTTGAGCCGGGGCAGCAAGGCCGGCACTGCCTGACACTCGGCGATCTCGAACCGATAGCCTTCCTTTTCCAATTTGTTGACGGTGCCTCGCAGACCCTTGTGGAGGCGGCCTTCCAGGGAAAATTCCGGCAGGGCGACCCGCGCTTCCTCGCCGATTTTCAGCAGGCTCAATCCCAGGTCGACGTAAAGGCCCAGATGCTCCGGCCGCACCTGATAGAACACGGTCCAGCCGTCGTGCATTTCGGCCAGTTCGCGAAATCGCCAGGCCAGCTCGGAGCGGGCCGCCTCGTCGCCCACCGGATCGCCCATGGCGACCCAACTGCGGCCTTCCACCCCGTACATCAGCAAGCCGCTGTGGCGCTGGTTGAACAACAAGGTCTTGTCCGCCAGCAGGGCGAGATGGGGATAGGTATCGGGCGAATTCCGCACCACGGTTTCGGCCAATGCCAGTTGCGCCGCATCGGGGAGTTCCGCCACGGGGCGGGCCGGCCGCAACAGGCGGGCGGTGGCAAACAGGGCGACACCGGTGAGCACGGCCAGTTGCGCGCGCAGGAAGCGGGGGGCATTGCCGGCCTCGCCAAAGCTGAAGCTCCACCACAGGTCGTGGCGGTATTCCACGTGCTTGTAGGCGAACAGCCCCAGCCACAGGCTGGTCAGCGCCAGGGCGGCGATGGTGGCCAGCCATTCCGGGGTATAACGCTCGTCCAGCAGCGACGACAGCCGGTAGAACTGGCCGCGGGCCGGGATCAGCGCGATCAGCAGCACCAGCAGAACCAGAGCCTCCTCGTAATCGGCGCCTTTCAGCAGCGACAGCAGGATGCCCAGGACCAGCAGCGCCAAGGTCGCCAGCCAGGCGGCATTGAGCCGGCGCTGCAGGCCGCGCGCCAACAGCAACAGACCGATGCCGGTGATGCTCGCGAGCAGGTGGGAGAGTTCGATCAGCGGCAAGGGGAGCAGGTCTTCCAGCCAGTCCATGCGCTCCAGCAGGGAAGGGCTGGCGCCGGACAGCAGGAGCACCGCGCCGCTGACCAGCGCCCAGGCCGCGAACACCTGCGGCAGGGTTCCCGAGACCACCGGGGCGATTTGTCTTAGCAATCCGGCGAAGCGCGATTGCTGGCGCAGCGCTTCGTAGCTGGACAGAGCCAGCGCCGCCAATCCCAGAGGCAGCAGATAGTAGATCAGCCGATAGGCCACGATGGCCCCCATGAAGGCCGAGGTCGACGCCGACGGCAGCATGAGCAGCATGAGCGATTCGAACACGCCGATGCCGCCTGGGACGTGGCTGATCAGACTCAGCATCTGGGCCACCAGGTAAATGCCGACGAAGGGTCCGTAGCCGATCCCGACCGAATCCGGCAACATCAGGTACAGCACGCTGGCCGCCAGAACCCAGTCCAGCGCACCCACGGCCAGTTGCAAGGCGGCCAGCCGGAAGCTGGGCAGCGTCAACTCCTGTTCACGCCAGCGCAGCGGTGCCCGCCGCTGGCGGCACACCGCCAGATAGGCCAGCGGCACGGCGATCAGACCCCAGCCGAGCAAGCGCTCGTCGGGCAGGTTCAAGCCGGCGGGGAACAATTTCGGCTCCAGCAGCAGCAACATGCCGCTGGCCCCGAAGATGCCGAGCCACAAGGTGAGGGCACAAAACGCCACGATTTTGCCGATGTCGATGGGGGACAGGCCCCAGCCGGCGTAGAGCCGGTAGCGGATCGAGCCGGAGGTGAGGATGGAGACGCCGACGGTGTTGCTGAAGGCGTAGCTGATGGACGAGGCGAAGATGACCCGCCCCCAGGACAGCGTCCGGCCGAGATAGCGCACCGCCAGGACGTCGTAGAGGCTCATGACGCCATAGCTCAACCCGGTATACAGCAGTCCCAGGAACAGTTGACGGGCCGGCAGCGAGCGCAGTTCCGCACTGATGGTGGCGTAGCGGTAATCCTGCAGCAGTCGGTGCAGGGTGATGAGAGAGACGGTAAACAGGAACAGGCCGGTGACGGGGCCCAGGTAGCGTTTCAGGGGCATGCCGGTATTCTCAGGGAAGGGCCTGCATCAACTGGTCGGCCAGCAATCGGTACGCCTCGTCGAAATGGTGGTCGCCGCCGAGCTTGACGACTTTGACTCCGGCGTCCTCCAGGCCCGAGCAGCCGCTGTCGGTTTCGTCGGCGCCGTAAATGCAAAGCCGCCGGATGTCTGCCAGTCTGCGGATTTCCGGCCCGGTCGGCCACTGTCCGTCGGAGCCGCTGCCGAGCCAATCGCTCAAATGAAATTCAAAGGCGCCGTTCTGCCCCAGCCCGAGGAATGCCGCCAGCCTGACCCGCTGGCGCGCCTCGGGCGCAAGCCGGGTGATGACGAAGGGCAGCACGTCGGCGCCGAAGGAATAACCGACCAGCATTATCCGCGACTTGTTCCAGGCGCGACTGTAGTGAGCGATGACGCGCTCCAAGTCGTGGGCCGTCCGTTCCGGCGTTTTTGCGCTCCAGAAATAACTCAGCGAGTCCCAGCCGACGGTGTCGATGCCTCTCGCCGCCAATTCGGCGGCAAGGCCGCGGTCGATGGCGGCCCAGCCTCCGTCTCCCGACAACAAGATCGCCAGCAGATCGGTGGAATGTCCAGTGGCGCGGACTTCGGTCAACGGGACTCCGGCAACCTCGCCGGTCGCTGCGGCCTGATCGGGAATGCGCGGATCCAGCCATTGCAGCAGGGCGGTCAGTTCCGCGGGCACCGGCGGCCTGCCGGCGGAGGCGGCAAGGTCGACCCGTTTGGCGTTGTCGATGCGGCCGATGTAGCGGGCGGCCGCGCCGGCATCGCAGGCGGGCGCCGCTTGAAACACGTACCAGTTGACCGGCAAATGGGTCGGAACCGCCGGGTCCGGACAACCGGCGGGCGCGACCGGCGGACAGAAATCCAGGCTGATCCCCGCGTGGAATTGGCCGCTGGATGCCCCCGCCAGAGCGAGCACGACCTGACTGGCGCCTCTGCCGCTGCCCAGCAGTATGGGCGCGCGATCCGGCAGGCTGGGGTCGCGGGCCTTCAGCGTGCCGAGGAGGTTCCCGTAGTCGGTGTCGCGAGTCTGGCAGTTAGCCCGGTCAGGGAACGCCGGAGCGGCGACTTTGGGTTCCACCACGGCAACCGTGTAGGTCAGATTTTGCAACTGATCGAGCAGCGCCGGGTCCGGTCGCGGATCGGCCAGGTACAGCACCACGCCCTTGGAATTGCCGGGGGGCGCGAACACCGTAAATCCGGTCGCCGGCGCGGCTTGGGAATTCGCCATCCAGGTCAAGTTCGACAACACCAGGATGGCTGCCAGGGTCAGCGGGGCGATCATGCGCATGGCGGATCCGGGGGGGCGGAGAGCTCTCATCATCCTCGCGCCGCGCGGTGAAGTCACGGGAGACATCGAAGCAGACCAGGCCGCATCACAGGCGCGGGGGCCGGCAATTCCAAGCAGAGAGGTGCAGTGAAGCCGGTTTCGCCGTAAGATTTGCCTCCCCGCTGGTTGCAAGACGGAGGTTCGGTTGAAAGCAAATCCCGCATGGCGTCCTCCGGTCGCCGCAATCGGTTAAGACTGTCTCCAACCCGCCATGTCCCGTTGGCGCCCGCCTGCTGAAGCGAAGTCGGCTTACATCACCCCGGAGGGGTTCGAACTGCTGCAGCAGGAATTGCGCGGTCTGTGGGGCCGCCGCGCCGAAGTCACCCAGGCCTTGAGCGCCGCGGCGGCGGAAGGCGACCGCTCGGAAAATGCCGAATACATTTATCGCAAGAAGGAACTGCGGGAAATCGACCGGCGCATCCGCTATCTGCAGAAGCGGCTGCCGGATCTGGAAGTGGTACGCCCCAATCCATTGGCCAAGCAGGTATTCTTCGGCGCCTGGGTGACTTTGGAAGACGATGACGGCGCCGAACATGTTTATCGGATCGTCGGGCCTGACGAAATCGATCCGTCCCAGGGCTGGATCAGCGTCGATTCGCCGGTCGCCCGGGCCTTGCTCAAAAAGCGGGTGGATGAAGAAGTCAATGTCGAAACCCCTTCGGGATCGGCCCTGTATTTCGTCACGTCGATCCGCTATCAGCTGGAAAGCTGAGACCGACAGCCGAATTTGCACGTTACCCGCAGCCCCCTGCCGGTCGGACCTTCCCCCAATTCCAGGTTGGCCCCGTGCAGTTGGGCGATCCGGCTGACGATGGACAGCCCCAGCCCGGAACCGGGCTCGCCCGTTCCCACCACCCGATAGAACCGGTCCAGGATCCGTAGCCGTTGCGTGGCCGGAACCCCGGGGCCTTGATCCGTCACGTCCAGCCACGGGCTGCCGTCGTCGAGGCCGGTCGTCACGCTGATGGTGGTGTGGGGCGGGCTGTAGCGGATGGCATTGTCGAGCAGATTGCGCAGCAACACCCGCAGCAATTCCGGGTTGCCCAAAACGGAGGCCGGCGCCCCCTGAAACTGGAGGTCGACCCGCTTGGCATGGGCCTGTTCGGCGTGCTCCGCCAAGACTTCCCGGGCCAGACCGTCCAGGTCGCAGAGCCGGGCCGATTCGCCGGCCTTGCCGCTTTCCAGGCGGGCCAGGGTCAGCAACTGGGCGATCAAGTGGCTGAGGCGGTCGCAGCCGCTGATGACCCGTTCCAGCGCGGCTTGGCGCTCGCTGGCGTCAATCGCGCCTTGCGCCACCTGGGCCTGGGCGCGGATGCCGGCGATCGGCGTGCGCAGTTCGTGCGAAGCGTCGGCCGTGAAGCGGCGCTCGTTATCCAGGGACAGCCGGATGCGCCGGAACAGATCGTTGAGCTGATCCACCAGGGGCAGCACTTCCTGCGGCGCGCCGCCGACCGGTAACGGCTCCAGGCTGTCGGGTTGCCGGTGGGCGACCGCTTCCGCCAGGGCTTTCAGCGGCTTGACGGCGCGGTGGATGGCCAGCGTCAGCAGGATCGCCAGCACCGGCAGGGCGGCTAGCAGAGGGATCAACAAATGTTCCAGGATTTCATCCCGCACCAGCCAGCGCGAATTCATCCGCTCGCCGACCTGGATCAAGGCGGTGCCTTCGGGAGTCCAGGCGCTGTAGACCCGAAACTGTTCGGTATCGCTGAAGCCCCGATCCGCCGCCGTCAGGCGCGCGGCCGGAGCCGTCGCCGAGCGTAGCCGCAGGCGGCCGTTGCGATCCCAGACCTGGTAGATCAGGTGGCGCTCGTACTGATGATCGGTCGGCACCCGCTCCAACTCGATTTCGCCTTCGTCGTCTTCCACTTTCAGGTTCGCCATCAGCAAAGACGCCGACTGCGCCAGATGGGCGTCGAGCAGGATGTCCAGTTCCCGCCGGGTGTCCAGATAGCCGGTCACTGCCACTACCGTCCAGGTCACCAGAGTGACTGCCAGGGTGGCGAGCAGCAGGCGCAGGCGCAGGGAGCCGGAGCGCTTCATGCCGGTTGTTTCGGCAGCATGTAGCCGACCCCGCGCAGGGTGACGATCAGGTCCGGCGCCAGCTTGCGGCGCAGGTGATGGATGTGGACCTCGATGGCATTGGATTCGATCTCCTCGCCCCAGGCGTAGAGCCGTTGCGCCAGCTGGTCCTTGGACAGCACCTTGCCGGGTTCGCGGGCCAGTTCATGGAGCAGGTCGAATTCCCGCGCCGCCAGTTCCACCGGCGTGCCGCGGTACTGGACCGCCCGGCCTTGCGGATCGATCTGGAGCGGGCCGACGGTCAGAACCGGGCTGGCCTGGCCGGCCGAGCGCCGCACCAGGGCGCGCAGACGGGCGGCCAGTTCGCCGAGGTCGCAGGGCTTGACCAGGTAGTCGTCGGCACCGGCATCGAGGCCGGCGATGCGGGCGGCGATGGCGTCGCGGGCGGTGAGGATCAGCACCGGAACCCGGTCCTGGCGCTGCCGCAGTTGCTGCAACAGCTCGATGCCCGACAGCCGCGGCAGGCCCAGGTCCAAAACCACAGCCGCAAAGCTTTCCGTTTCCAGCGCCAATTGGGCCGAACGGCCGTCCTTGAGCCAGTCCACGGTGAAGCCGCCCTGGCGCAGTCCGCCCCGCAGACCGTCACCCAGCAAGTCGTCGTCTTCCACCAACAGGATGCGCATGTCAACAAATCCAGAAGGTCAATCGTCGTCGTCGGCCGCGACCGGGTGGCTCAACAGGCTCGCCGTGCGCTCCGCCCCTCCGAGCAGCCAGCCCCAGGTGCCCAGGACGGCCAGCAGGATCAGCACGCCCAGCATCCGGTAAGGCCGGTCGCTTTGTTCTTCCGGGAGGCCCGGCTTGGTCCCCGTGACCATCGCCCGCACCAGGTTCTCTCGGTGCAGCAGGCTGCTCGCGCCGACTCCGGCGATATGCACCAGCACCACCGCCAGCATCAGGTTGGCCAAGCCTTCGTGAACCTCTTCGAACAGGTCGCCGCCGATTTCCAGGTCGAGCAGCCGGCCCGTCAGACCGGCGCCGAGGCCGGTGCCGATCAGCGCCAGAATCGCCCAGCCGCCGGCCGGATTGTGGCCGACATAGTGTTGCGGCCGAGGTTGCAGCAAGGAGCGGAGATAGGACCAGACCACCCGCGGACCCGCGACGAATTCGCCGAAACGGGCGTAGCGGGAACCGGCGAACCCCCAGATGAGCCGGAAGGCCAGCAGACTCAACAGGGTGTAGCCGAGCCAGGCGTGGATGTCGCGCCAGCGCTCGCTGTCTCCGGTGATGAACAGGCCGGCGAAGCAGATCACCAGGCTCCAGTGGACGATGCGCGTGGGCAGGTCCCAGACTCGAATTGTGTTCATGGATCGATATCTCCGTAGTCGTTAGGGTAGCTTGATCTCGTGTTCAGAATATCGCCCTTCGGCCGCGCGCGGATGGCAGGCGGCACAATTGGACTTGGATTTGACCCGGCCCCATTGCGCCACCGTGATGTCGTCGTGCTCGTGCCGGAACCAGGCCGTCTCGCTGACGCGGAGGACCGGCGCGCCGCTGGGCTTTCGGCGGGCGTGGGCGGCCAGGTAGATCCGGATCTGCTCCAGGGTGGGCGGCTCAACCGTCGCGTCCACCTGGAAATGCCGATCCAGCTGACCCAGCAGCGCCTGCCACGATGCGGCGTCCAACAGTTGCGGCGGGTACGGAATGTGGCAGCTGCCGCATTCGCCCACATAAGTCGGATCCAGCGGGGCTCGGCCGCTGCCGCCGCTGGCCGTGGCGGAGCCGAGAGGCAGTGCGGCCAGCAGGGCCAAGAGCGCGATTCGTTGGTTCATGGCGGTTTCCTCAGGATTTCAGGCTGAGCAGATAGGTCAGCACGTCGCCCTTTTCGGCGGCGCTGCACTCCCGCTTCAGCACGTCGTTGCAATTGCGCTTGAACCACTTGGCGACCTTGCGAGGGTCGGCGAAGCGTTCCGGATTGGCGGCCGGCGCCAGGGGGGCGATGGTCTTGTCGGTGACCGCGTGCTTGCCCGGCTGGGTCGGCTTGTCGGTGTGACAGGTGGAGCAGCTCCAGTCACCGTGGCGGCGGCTGAAGAATTGGGCGCCGCGACCGGCATCGAAGCCGGCGAATTGCGGGTTCTCCTGTCGTGCGGTTTGCTGGAAGTCCGCCAGAAAATCCTGGGGTTGCGCGGCGTGGGCCAGGGTCGTGGCGCTCGCGAGCGCCAGCAGGCAGAACAGTTGGGTCTTGGTCATCGGTCGTTTCCGGATCGGTGAAAAGGTGGTGCCATCATCCCGGCGCGAGCTTAAGGAACTATTACCGGCGGCTTTTCCACAATTTGGGTGGAAAAGCTTGTGGACATCTTCTGAACGGGCGCGGCAAGCCCTTGACCGCATGGGTTTGCCCCGAGGCTGGAAACGGTTTGGCCAGGCAAACGGCAGGCAGTGGTCGCGCTCGGGAGCTATGGCGCTCTGGAGATTTTTCTCCGTCTGCCCGAGTCGGCTAAGATGACCGACTGTTGCGCGTCACCCAGTCCGCTTTTCCCGCCGATGAACATCCTCGCCCTCGATACCGCCACCGAAGCCTGTTCCGCAGCCCTCTATCTGAGCGGGCAGCTGCTCGAGCGATTCCGTCTCGCGCCGCGCCAACACAACCAGTTGATACTGCCCATGATCGATGAGCTGCTCGCGGAGGCGGGGCTGAGCCTCGGCCGGCTGGATGCGCTGGCCTTCGGACGTGGGCCAGGCTCATTTACCGGGGTCCGGATCGCCGCCGGCGTGGTGCAGGGGATTGCCTTCGGCGCCGACTTGCCGGTGGCGCCGATTTCGACGCTGGCGGCGCTGGCGTCGGAGGCGCTGGAGGAAACCGGGGCGAACTATGCCTTTCCCTGTATCGACGCCCGCATGGGGGAGGTCTACTGGGGCGTATACCGCCGAGCCGGTGTCGACCGGGTCGAGCCTGTTGGTGAGGAATGCGTGGTGCCCCCCGAACGGGTCGCGGCGGGCGCGGAATGGACGGGAGCCGGCATCGGCAGCGGCTGGGGTAGCTACGGCGCCGTCCTGGCCGAGCGAGCGGGGCAGCGGCAGCTGACGGCGGTCCTGGCCGACCGTTTCCCGCGGGCCGGCCACATCGCCCGTTTGGCGGTCGCGGAAGTCGGGGCGGGCCGGACCGTCGCGGCCGAGGCGGCGCAGCCGGTTTATCTGCGCGATCAGGTGGCATGGAAGCCGGGCGAACGGCGGTCGAGCTGAGGCCGAGGGCTTATAGTACACTAGCCGCCATGGCCCAATATTTTCAGATCCACCCGCAGACGCCGCAACTGCGGCTGATTCGGCGCGCGGTGGAGATCGTTCAGGATGGGGGCCTCATCATTTACCCCACCGATTCCTCCTATGCCTTCGGCTGCCGGCTCGACAACAAGGACGGTTTCGAACGCATCCGCCGGCTGCGCCAGTTGGGCAACGAGCACAAGTTCAGCCTGATCTGCCGGGACCTGTCCCAGGTCGCCAATTTCGCGAAATTCGGCAACGATGCCTTCCGGATGATCAAGTCGCTGACGCCGGGGCCTTATACCTTCGTGTTGCCGGGCACCCGAGAGGTACCGAGGCGGCTGCTGCATCCCAAGCGCAAGAGCATCGGCTTTCGCCTGCCCAAGTGCCCGGTCACTCAGCTGTTGGTGGAGGAACTGGGCGAGCCCCTGGTCAGTTCCACCCTGATCCTGCCGGGCGAGACCACCGCCCTGGCCGATCCGCTGGATATCCGCGACCAATTGGAGAAATCGGTGGAACTGATCATCGACGCGGACGTCATTCCCTATGCGCCGTCCACCATCATCGGGTTCCTGGACGATGGCCCGGAACTGATCCGGCTGGGAACCGGCCCCGTACACAACCTTTTTTGATCCCCCGATGGAAGACAACCTGATTAAAGACATCGCCGGTTCCCTGCTGCCGATCCTGTTCGCCATCACGATGCACGAGGTGGCCCACGGCTGGGCCGCCCTGATGTTGGGAGACAAGACCGCCGCCCGCATGGGCCGTCTGTCGCTGAATCCCATCCACCACATTGATCCGATCGGTACCGTGCTGGTCCCCAGCCTTTCCTATCTGTTCGGCGGCTTTCTGTTCGGCTGGGCCAAGCCGGTGCCAGTCAATTTCGGCCGGCTGCGGAATCCGCGGCGGGATTCGGCGCTGGTCGCCCTCGCCGGACCCATGGCCAATCTGCTGATGGCCATCGGCTGGGCGCTGATGGTCCGGCTGGCCCACGCCGTCGATATCGAAAACCTGTCGGCGCCTCTCGCCTATATGGGAGAACGCGGCATCGGCTTCAACCTGGTGTTGATGCTGCTGAACCTGCTGCCCATCCTGCCGCTCGACGGTGGCCGCATCGTCTCCGCCTTGCTGCCGCCGCGAGTGTCGTACCGCTATGACGCCACGGAACAGTACGGGATGCTGATCATGCTGGTGCTGATCGCCATACCGGGGTTGCTGGGGGTTATTTTGGGGCCGCCCATGGCGATATTCCTGTCGCTGATGTCGCTGTTCGCGGGGCTTCCCGGCTGATGCAGGCTGTGGTCCGCGATGGCGAGCCGGCGGCGGCGGGGGCTCCCTTCGCCCTGGTCAGGGGGGCGCCGGTCACCGAACTGCCGGAAGATTTGTACATTCCGCCCGATGCCCTGGAGGTTTTCCTGGAAACCTTCGAAGGGCCGCTGGATCTGCTGCTCTACCTGATCCGTCGGCAGAACCTGGATATTCTGGACATCCCCATCGCCGACATCACCCGCCAGTACATCGGCTATATCGACATGATGAGCGAGCTGCGCATGGAACTGGCGGCGGAGTACCTGCTGATGGCCGCCATCCTGGCGGAGATCAAGTCGCGCATGCTGCTGCCCCGCCCGGAAGGCGCGGCGGCGGAAGAGGACG
>VEPB01000527.1 GCA_012026715.1 Methylococcaceae bacterium
GCGGTGACGAAAGGAACCGCATCCATGACGAACGATGCGGTTCGTACCTTCCCGCATCCACGGGCTATCGGGCATGTAGCGGTCTCACCCAGCAGGAGCGCTTCAAGTTCCAAAAATCTTTCAACCATCACAATCACCTGGCCACCGGATATGGCGGTCAACTGCCGTTTCTAGGATCAAGCCAGTGCCCGCCGTCACTGGCGCACCTTTCGGCCCCACCGGGAACATCACCCCATTGAATTTCCTATGGTCTTCACAGAGTCGCCAGCACAGTCGAAGGAGCGGCCGGCCGCCGCCCGCGCCGCTAATCGACCGTCAGCCCCTTGACCATGGCGATGACCTGTTCCCCGACGGCGGTCAGGTCGGCCAGCCTGCCCGGGTCTGCCGGCAACCCACTTTCCCGCATCTCATGAACGAGGTCCTGGGCGATCCGGTGGGCCTCGTCATGCTTGGCCAGAATGAAGGCGAAGCGGGCGCGCGAGCCGTAGCGGGTAGCACCGATACCGCGGTACCATTGAGCGAACTGGCAGTTCGCCTCGTCCAGCTCGGGGCATTCGCCGGCCAGCCCCGACTGGAGGTAGGCCAGGACCTGGCTCAGCCAATGGCCGTGGGTGAAGATGGCGACGTTGAGGTCGTAGTGCGGCGTCGGTCCCCGGCTCTGCCGGCGCAGGTCGTGCCAGATCCGCTCGGCCGTCCACTGCTCCGCCCAGCCGGGCAAGCGCTCCGGCGGGATGGGTCTGGCGATCCCGTAGCCCTGCGCGTAGTGGCAGCCGAGTTCCGCCAGCATCAGCCCCAGCTCGATGGTCTCCACCCCCTCCGCCACCACCGGCCGGTCCAGCGCCTTGGCCAGGTGCAGCACGCCTTCGACGATGTCCTGGTCGCGCGGGTCGTTCATCATCCCGCGCACGAAGTTCTGGTCGATCTTGACGATGCTGATCGGCAGCCGGTGGAAGTAGGTCAGCGACGAATAGCCGGTGCCGAAGTCGTCCAGCGAGAACGAAACGCCAAGGGCGGAGCAGGCGTTCATGATGTCGGCGACGGAGGCGGTATCGCCGAGCGCGCTGGTCTCCAGCACCTCGAGTTCGAGATGATTCGGCAGATCGTCCGGATAAGCCGACAGCAGCTTTCGCAGGAACTCGACAAACCCCGCCTGCTGGATGTAGCGCGGGCTGATGTTCACGCTGACGGCAACGGTCAGCCCCAATGCGCGCCACGCCACGTGCTGCTCGATGGCGGCCTTCAGCACCCACTCGTCGAGGGCGATCTCCAGCGGGCTGTCCTTCAGCAGCGGCAGGAAGGCGCCGGGCTGGAGCAGGCCCTTTTCCGGATGCTGCCAGCGCACCAGGGCCTCCACCCCCGCCAGATCGCCCGACGCCAGATCGATGCGCGGCTGGTAGTGCAGGATCAGTTCGGACTCGTGCAGCGCCCTCTGGAACTCCGCCAACGAACTGCGGAAGGCATCCGCCTTCCTGTCCTCGACCGGGTCGTAGAGCTTGAACGTGTTCTTGCCGAGTTCCTTGGCCTTGTACATGGCCTGGTCGGCATGGCGCAGCAGGGTGTCGGGGTCGCCGTCGTCCTGCGGGTAGAAGGTGACGCCGATGCTGGCCGAAACGCTCAACCGGTGGCCTTCCACCTCGAAGGGCAGGACGATGAGGCGCAGGATGCGTTCGACGATCTGTTCGCCGGCGAAAAAGCTGCTTAGCTGGTTCAGCAGCACGACGAACTCGTCGCCGCCGAGCCTGGCCAGGGTGTCGCCGGCCCGCAGCTCCTGCTGCAGGCGTTTGCCGAGTTCGACCAGGAGCTGATCGCCGGCCTCGTGGCCATGGCGGTCGTTGATCGGCTTGAAACCGTCGAGATCGAGGTAGCAGATGGCGAGCATTTCCCCCGAGCGCTTGCACAGCGAGATCGCCTGATGGAGGCGGTCGGCGAACAGCTGGCGGTTGGGCAGCCCCGTCAGCACATCGTTGAACGCCATGAACTGGACCTGTTGCGCGGCCTGCTTGCGCTCGACGAAGTCGTAGGCGAGGTCCGCCAGCCGGGAGACGAGTTCCACGTCTTTCTCGTCGTAGTCCCTCGGCTTGTTGCCGACGCCGATGGCGGCGACGATCCGCTGCTCGCGGAACACCGGCACGGTGAGTTCCCGGATCACCGGCGCGTGCCCCTCCGGCAGGCCCTTGCGGTGGCCGAGGGCGGCGTAGTCGTTGTGGATCACGGGTTCGCGTCGATGGATGCAATCCACCCAGACGCCGGCTTCGCTGACCGGATAGTGCAGGTCCTCGCTCTTGGCGTAGCACATCTCCTTGAGGGTGCGCGTCGACCAGGTCTGCAGGGAGACGGTCTCCTGGTCCTTCTCGACGAAATGGAAGAAGCCGATCTGGCTCTCCGTCAGTTGCTCGGCAGCATCCAGCGCCGTCTGCATGACCTGGTGCAGATCATGGGTGAGGACCATGTCGGACAGTCGCTGGCGCAGCCGGACCACCTCATCGGCGAGCTTGCGCTCCGTGATGTCCTCGTAGATGCCCAGCACGCCGTAGATGCTTCCGTCGCTCGCGGCGAGCGGAACCTTCGACGTTCTCACCCAAATATTCCGGCCATCGGGCGTCGTCAGAGGCTCTTCATAGGCGACCTCGGCGCGTCCCGTATCGATGACGCGGCGGTCGTCGGCGCGATAGCGGTCGGCTTGCCCGCGCCAGGCCATTTCGTAGTCGTCGCGACCGATCACCTCGTCCACCGAGCGCTTGCCGGCATCGGCGGCGAACCAGGGGTTGCAGCCGAGGTAGCGAAGCTCGCGGTCCTTCCAGAAGACCCGAACCGGCAGGCTGTCGACGATCGTTTGCAGCAGCTTCCTGGATTCGACCAGTTCCTCCTCATAGCGTCGCCGGTGGGTGATGTCGCGGGCAAATCCGACCGTGCCGATCGCCTCACCATCGAGAAGCACCGGCGATTTGTAGGTTTCGATCCAGATCTGCCGGTCCCCGTCCATGTGGGGCTCTTCGACCATCTTCGGAACCCCGGACGCCAGCACCTCGAGATCGTCGTTCCGGTAGCGTTCGGCCAGTTCCGGCGGCGAGAAGTCGTAGTCCGTCTTGCCCACCAGGGCCTCGGCCGTGGGTTGACGCCAAATCTCGGCAAGCGCCTTGTTGACGGCCAGGAAGCGCCCGTCGGTGTCCTTCAGCCAAACCAGATACGGGAAGTTGTCGAGCAGGGCCCGCCGGTATCCGAGCGCAACCCGGTGCGCTTCGATCTCCTCTTGTAGTCTTTCCGCCGCCAGCCGGCGCGCGCCGAGCTCGCGCATCAGCCGCAGGGTATTCGCCGACAGCGTGGAGTAGATCGACAGAATGATGTCGATGAGCGCCCGGGTCGAGCCACTCATCCTTTCCTTCGCCTGAACCTTGGCCTCGGCCGGCGACGCCCCTGCCTGGAGCGCCAGCACCGCATAGGCCAGCCAGCGGTCGCTCTCGAGGATGTGCGATGCCAGCCAGCGGGCGAGGAAGCTCAGAGTCTCCTCGGCCAGCGCCCGCCTGTCCTCGGCGGTGAGGTGCGACCTGAGCCGCGCCACCTCCTTCACGAAGGCTGCGTGGCTGTCGCGGTGCAGCTTCTCGTCGGGATCGCCGTTAAGATAGCGATGCCAGATCGCCTCCTCGGTACCGAAGTGATAGTCGGCATAGTCGGCGAGCTGGTCGAAGAGGTGCTCCAGCCCGCTCAGTGCGTCGTCGCTGGCGACGTGGCTGGCCAAATCGTTGAGCAGGCCGATCAGGCACCGGTGCTGTTCATCGACTTCGGCCAGACCGGTCTTGAAATTGTCGTCCCAGGGAAAGATGTCGATCGAGGTCATGGTGGCCGGGCCCTGCGATTTCCTCTTGACGATACTGAACGGCAGGCGATTCGCCGTCGCCCCGCCGTATCGGGCGATCCGAACATCCTCAAAACAGGCGAGGCCTATCGGAATAGATCGATCCGGGTCATGACCCTCAAGTCTCGTCTATCCGTCCGTCACGGTCAAAGGCGGTGAACCGAATTCCGACTCCCCTTCCACGGGATACCAGGAA
>VEPB01000337.1 GCA_012026715.1 Methylococcaceae bacterium
CAGCGGCGCGCGAGGTCGCGGCTCCGTGCCAGGAAATGCGGCATCCGATCCATTTCATCATCCGCACCGCCATCACCGGCGGTAACCCGCTCGCGCGACAACAGCGGTCAAGGGTTCTTTGTCGTTCCAACCCGAGAGGGCACGGCCGGAAACCATCGTCCGGTTCGCGTGCCGCCCGCCAACCATCGATTCCGAGGATGTGGAGCCGGTGACCGTTATCCCTGTTCGCTATGGCCGATCTGCAATTCCACTATTTCTGCCCCGCCCCCCTTGGGCTTGAAGCGCTACTGGTCGAGGAACTGCGCCAGCTAGGCATCGATGATGTTAGGGAGGCCCGTGCCGGGGCGGGATTCAGCGGTTCCATCGAGCAGGCCTATCGCGCCTGTTTGTGGTCACGGTTGGCCAATCGGGTGTTGCTGAAGCTGGCGGAGTTCCCTGGTCCCGACGGCGATGCGCTCTATCGTGGTGTCGCGGCGCTCGACTGGGCCGAGCATCTGGCGCCCGACGGCACCCTGGCGGTGGATTTCGCCGCCTCCCGCTCACGCATGACCCACACCCAGTTCGGCGCCCAGCGGGTCAAGGATGCCATCGTCGATCAATTCCGGGAGTTGTGCGGGGTGCGCCCCAGCGTCCGGCTGGACCGTCCCGATGTGCGGGTCAACGTGTATCTGGATCGGGATGTGGCGAGCGTCAGCCTGGACCTGTCCGGCGAGAGCCTGCATAAACGAGGTTACCGGCTGGAGGGCGGCGCCGCGCCGCTTAAGGAAAACCTGGCGGCGGCCCTGCTGCTGCGGGCGGGATGGCCCGAGGTGGCCGCCGCCGGCGGTGAGTTCATCGATCCCCTGTGCGGTTCCGGCACCCTGCCCATCGAGGCGGCGTGGATGGCCGCCGATGTGGCGCCGGGACTGGATCGGCAGTATTTCGGCTTTCTCGGCTGGAAGAACCATGACCGTGAATTGTGGGAGCGCTTGCTGGAGGAAGCCGGCCGCCGCCGCGAACGGGGCCTGGCGGGTCTGCGATGCGCCATCGCCGGTTATGACCGCGACCGGCGAGCAATCCACGCGGCCCTGGAAAACCTGGACCGCGCCGGATTGCGCGGCGTGGTGCATATCGAACGGCGGGAACTTTCGGCTGCCCGGCCGCGCAAGGAGCGCGGCTTGCTGGTGGCCAATCCGCCTTACGGCGAGCGGCTGGGGGAAGCCTCGGAGCTGCCGGCGTTGTACGCCGAGCTGGGCGGCGTGTTGCGACAGCAGTTTCTCGGCTGGAAGGCCTCGGTGTTTACCGGCAATCCGGAACTCGCATTCCGGCTGGGCATCCGCGCCCGCAGGTTTTACCGGCTTTACAACGGCGCGCTGGAATGCAAGCTGTTCAATTTCGAGGTGGAGCCGGAACGGTTCTTTACCCCCCATGAGGATGAAACCGGGCTGAGCGAGGAGGCCCGCGCGCTGCGCAAGCTGATGCGGCGCGCCCAAGTTCTTGCGCAAAAGCCGCCGTCGGCCGGCGCTGAAATGTTCGCCAACCGGTTGCGCAAGAATCTCAAGAACTTGGGGCGCTGGGCCCGCCAGAATCGGATCGACTGCTACCGGCTGTACGATGCCGATCTACCGGAATACGCCGTGGCGGTGGATGTTTACCAGGGCGATATCACCTGGCTGCAGGTGCAGGAATACGAGGCGCCTGCCAGTGTCGATCCGGCCAAGGCCGAAAACCGGTTGATCGAAGCCCTGTCGGTGTTGCCGGCGGTGCTGGAAATACCTTTCGAGCAGATTTTCCTCAAGGTGCGACGGCGCCAGAAAGGCGATGCCCAGTACGACAAGCAGGCCGAGGCGGGGCGCTTCCATGCGGTGAGTGAGGGCGACTGCCGGTTTTGGGTGAACTTCGAGGACTACCTGGACACCGGGCTGTTCCTCGATCACCGGCCGACCCGGCTGATGATCGGCAAGCAGGCCCAGGGCAAGCATTTTCTCAATCTGTTCGGCTATACCGGCGCCGCCACGGTCCATGCCGCCGTGGGCGGGGCCGCGAGCACCGCCACGGTGGACATGTCCCGCACCTATCTGGATTGGGCGCGCCGCAATCTGGAGCTGAACGGCATCAAGGGCTACGACCACGAACTGATCCAGGCCGACTGCCTGGTCTGGTTGGAGCAGGCAGCAGCCAGCGGGGGACGGAAGTACGACCTGATCTTTCTGGACCCGCCGACCTTTTCCAATTCCAAGCGCATGGCCGGAGCCTTCGATGTCGTTCGGGATCATCCGGGCTTGATCCGGAACGCGGTGCAACTGCTGGCTCCGGAAGGGCATCTGATCTTTTCCACCAACGCCCGCAAGTTCCGGCTGGATCAAGACGCGCTGGCCGATCTGGTGGTCGAGGACATCAGCGCCAGCACCGTCCCCAAGGACTTCGAGCGCAACCCCAAGATCCATCGCTGCTGGATCGTTCACCGCTGACCGATGGTCGGCCGCAAGGGCCGTTCAGGCGCCCGATCACGCCAGAATCGCCGGCCTCGATGGGCATCGTCCATGGCGCGGTTGGCTCGTCAGGCATAGACTCCGGGTTTTAGCCGGCGGAGCGGACCATGGTAGCGGATGGGCAGTGGCGGGTCTGGATCTGGCGGTGGATCGCCGCCTTGCAGCGCGAATTGACCGAGGGCGGGCTCACTCAACGGGCCGCCGCACTGGTCTATTGCAGCCTGCTGTCGCTGGCGCCTTTGTTGGCGGTCAGCTTTTCGCTGCTCAAGGCCTTCGGCGTGCACAATCAGATCCAGCCCTTCCTGCTGGAAATGCTGGCGCCTCTGGGCAATCAGGCTGGTGAAATTTCATCCCGCATCATCGGCTTCGTGGAAAACGTGCAGGTCGGCGTGCTGGGATTCGTGGGGCTGGCGACGCTGTTCTACACCGTGGTTTCCTTGCTGGGGCAGGTGGAGGAGAGCTTCAACCATATCTGGCGGATTCGCCAGCCGCGGCCCTGGGTGCGTCGCTTCAGTGATTACCTCAGCGTGGTTCTGGTCGGCCCGGTATTGTTGTTTGCCGGCGTCGGCATCACCGCCTCCATGAGCAGCAGCGCGTTGGCGCAGCGGCTAATCGCCCTGGAACCCTTCGGTACGGCGTACTACCTTGCCGGACTGGTGCTTCCCTACGTGCTGGTCAGTGCCGCCTTTGCCTTCGGCTACCTCTTCATTCCCAACACCAAGGTCGGCCTCAAGCCGGCGGCAATCGGCGGCGTGGCGGCGGGTTTGGGCTGGAAGCTTTCGGGGTCGCTGTTCACCCGCTTTGTGGCCGATTCCGCCGAATACAGCGCCATTTACTCCGGCTTTGCGGTGGTCCTGGTGTTCATGATCTGGATCTATCTGAGCTGGATCATCGTGCTACTGGGCGGGGCGGTCGCTTTCCATTGCCAGCATCCCAGTTACCTGCGAATGGGCAGGCGGAACCTGAGGCTCAG
>VEPB01000392.1 GCA_012026715.1 Methylococcaceae bacterium
ATATTACACGGCACCGGAACCTTCTGTCGACTCGACCGACCCCGATCCGCCTCCCGCCGACAGACCACCTTCGACCAACACAGTACCACCCTGACATGGCAACCCCCGTCCCCGACCAGCAACTGGCCGACTGGCGCGTGCGCGCCCAGCGCTTCCAGCAAGAGATCAGCAACGCCGTCATCGGCATGGACCGAGCGGTCCGGCTGGTCACCTTGGCGGTTTTCGCCCGCGGCCACGTGATGCTGGAAGGCGATGTGGGTGTCGGCAAGACCACGCTGCTACGTGCCGTCGCTCGTGCGTTGGGAGGGGCCTACGAACGGATCGAGGGTACAATCGACCTGATGCCCAACGATCTGATCTACCACACCTACATCAATCGGGACGGCAAACCTCAGGTCGACCCCGGACCAGTCCTGAAGCATGGAGAGGATTTGTCGGTCTTCTTTTTCAACGAAGTCAACCGCGCGCGCCCCCAGGTCCATTCGCTGTTGCTGCGGGTCATGGCCGAGCGCAGTATCACCGCATTCAACCGGGAATACTTCTTCCCGCACTTGCAGGTCTTCGCCGACCGCAATCGGGTGGAGAAGGAGGAGACCTTCGAGATTCCGTCCGCCGCCCGGGACCGGTTTCTCATGGAATTGCACATCGAAACGCCCGCCGATCCGGACCTGCAACTGGCGCTGATGTTCGAGCCGAGGTTTCACGACACCGACCGGCTGATCGAACGAGTGACTCCGGCGGTGCTGGACTACCGGGAAATCGCCGAGGCGGGACGGCAGATCCAGCGCCATGTTCAGGCCAGCCTGCCGCTCCAGCACTATGCCCTGGAGCTGTGGCAGGCAACCCGCAAGCCAGCCGCCTTCGGCATCCATCTGTCCGGCATCGACATGGCCCGATTGATCCTGGCGGGCGGCAGCGCCCGCGGCATGAGCATGCTGCTGCGGACTGCCAGGACGTCCGCCTGGCTCGACGGACGCGACTACCTGGTGCCGGAGGACCTGCAATCGGTTTTCCGGGAAACGGTGGCGCACCGCATCTTCTTCACCCCGGTTTACGAAATGCGCCGATCCGAGATCATCGGCGGGGTGATGGACGCCATTCTCGACGCCGTCGCGGCCCCTTAGAGCGCGGGGACTGCCCGGTGGAGGAATTTCATTACCGCATCGGCTGGCGTACCCGCGCCGCCCATCCAGGCCACCACGGCAGCCTGCAGGGCGGTGGAGGCAGCGAATTTTGCGGACATGAACCGTTCGAATCCCAGCCCGACCCACGCAATCTGGATTTGCGGGCAACCCTTTCCGACCCGCTGGGGCGGCTCATGGTGAAATCCTTTCGCCAACACTCCGCCATCCCGGTTTACCTGGTGGCCGACCTGTCCGCGTCCATGGGATTCACCGGCATTACCCGCAAAGCAGCATTGCTGGCTGAATTTGCCTCCGCGGCCGCCTATTCGGCTTACCGGACCGGCGATCCCTTCGGCTTTCTGGGTTGCGGCGAGGACATCCTGTGGAATCTGGCCCTTCCGCTGCGCTGGCACAAGGGCTTGGCCGCCCGAATCGAGACCGCGCTCCGCGCGTTCGCGCCTGTCGCGCCCAATGCCCGCGCACTCATCGACGCAGCCCCCCAGTTGGGCAGCCGCCGGGCCTTGGTCTTTCTGGCCTCGGACTACCACTTTCCACTGTCGGAAATCGAAAACGTCCTGAACGCGTACGTCCAGCACGACGTGGTTCCGGTGGTCCTGTGGGACAGCGGCGAATATGAGCGGCTGCCGAGCTTTGGATTAGCCGAGTTCAGGGATCCCGAAACCGGCGCGCGCCGCCGCCTGCTGCTGCGACCCTCGCTGCGCCAGTCCATCCGCGCGCGTTTCGCCGAGCGCCGGCAACGGATCACCGAGCTGTGCCGCCCATTCGGCCGCCCCCCGTTTTTCCTGGTCGACCGCTTCGACGCGGACGCCATGACCGACTACTTCTTTCACGCCTGATCATGGCACGATGGGTCGTGGTCCTGCTGATGCTGGGCGGAACGCATCCAGCGGCCGCCCAAGAACCCGGGGACGCGTTGCGCCTTGAAGTCGAGCCCGCCATCCGCGCTAACCTGGGCGAAGTGTTTCGGCGCGACTTGCGGATCCACACCGGCCCCGGCATCCGATTCGACCCTCAGAGCCTGCCGGTACCCGCCCGATTGGAAGAGGGATTGGAACTGACCGCATCGTCATGGTCCGGGGAATCACGGGAGAGCGAAATGACTTACCGGATCAGCCTGAGCTATCAGGCTTTCCGAGGCATACGGCGACCTGAGCGACTACAGTTGCCGGAATTGGTCCTGCGCTTCAGCCGTGACGACCGCCCGTTGGAACTGACCGCGCCGGCACGGGATATCACGCTGATCCCACTGATCCCGCCGGAACTGCCGGACGAGCGGGTCACCCTGAAAAGCCCGCTGCCACCGGTTCCGGAACCGGCCGACGGCATCCGGCGGGTGCTGGCCGTTGCCAGCGGCGCCATGCTGTCGTTGTTGGCTTATGCCGCCTGGCAGCTGGCCCTGTTTCCGTTTCATGGCCGTCGCCGCAAACCGTTCGCGCGCGCCTGGCGGGAACTCCGCGGGCCGCTGAAAAAGGGGGCGAACGAAGCCGCCTTTCGCATCATCCATCGGGCGCTGGACCAGACCGCCGGCTACCCCATGTTCGCCGACCGGCTTCCGCTGTTCCTTGAGACCCACCCCGTTTTCAGTCCGTTGCAGGAACAGTTTCGGCGTTTTTTTGCAGCCTCCCGCCAGCTGTTCTACGCCCCCGCCAACCGCCCTCGCCAGATCGGGGCGACGGCGCCTTACGAAGTCGCCCGGGAACTCACGGAGCTGTGCCGGCTGGCCATGGAACTGGAACAGGAGCGACGGTGAACCTGGAATTTGCCCACCCATGGGCCCTGCTGCTCGGCCTGCTGGCAATCCTCCCCTGGCGCGACGGGTCTCAACCCGCCAGCGGCTATTCCAGCATCAGCATGTTGCCGGACGACCCCGTGTCGGCCTGGCTCGACCGATTCTTGCGCGGTTGCGGCGTCGTAGCGGTCTGGTCCCTTACGTTTGCCTTGGCCGGCCCGTTCCAGCGAGAGCAGTGGGTGGATCGGGTCGGCAGCGGAGCCCACGTCGTTTTGTTGATCGACCACAGCTCCAGCATGAACGAAAACTTTGCCGGCCGTTACTTGGGGGGTGCCGCAGGCGAATCCAAAGCGGCGGTTGCCAGCCGGCTGCTGACCGAATTCATCGAGCGCCGCCCGGCCGATCTGTTTGGACTGGTGGCATTCAGCGCCGCGCCCATCCACGTGCTACCGCTCGGCGCCGACCATGAGGCGGGTGAATCCGCCGTCCACAGCCTGAGCAACCGCGGCCATGGCATCACCCATATCGCCCCAGGGCTGGCCATGGCGCTCGACTATTTCGACGGGCAACCGGTGACCGGCTCCCGCGTGATCCTGCTGGTTTCCGACGGCGCCGCCCGCATCGAACCTGAGGTTGGCGCCCTGCTGAAACAGCAATTCCACGACTACGCGGTATCGCTGTACTGGATTTATTTGCGCAACCCGAGGAGCGGCAGCCTGTCGGAGCCCCCCAAGAATCCCAACGAATCCACCTCGCCTGAATATTTCCTGCACCGCTATTTCCAGGATCTTGGGATCCCTTATCGGGCCTACGAAGCCACCGGCCACACGGCATTGGAAGCCGCCATCGCCGATGTCGAAATGCTGGAAAACAAGCCGCTGCGCTACCGCGAGAAGCTGCCCCGGCAGGATCGCTCCGACTGGGGTTACGGGATTGCCCTGGCGTGCCTGTCGATCCTGCTGCTGGCGCAGCGCCTCGAGGTGAATCCATGGCGACGCTGAACCGCAAACTCCCCGGCACTTGGTGGCTGTTGCTGACGCTGAGCTTGAGCGTGGTGACACTCGCGGCGGCGAAACTGGCCGTCATCAGCCAGCGCAATGGCCTGCTGAACGACCCCGCCGCCATCACGATAGAACCGGACACTCCTGCGTCCATAGTCTTTGCCAAGGCTTGCTGGTTGGCGCGGAACGGTCACTGGCAGGATGCCCAGCAGCTCTATCGAAGCCTATCCGGCAGTACCGATCCCGATCTGCGGGAACGGGCCCTCTACAATCTCGGAACGTTATACTTGGGGCAAGCCGCCGCCCTCTGGAATCCTCGCGGCGTGCTGGAATATACCGCGGTCACCACCCTGGTCGAACTCAGCAAGGAGAGCCTGCAGGCGGCGTTGCGACTGAATCCGGACCACCTGGAGGCGCGCTACAACCTCGAGTACGCCTACCGCATCACCCCACCGCCCAAGGAGAAACCCAAGGCCGATTTCAAGGGCACCAAGCCCAGCGTGTTTGCCACCATGCCGGGAATCCCGGGGGGCGGTCCTTAAATGTCCGGTCACAGCAAGTTCCGGCCAGCACCGTTCGCCGATTGGCGGTCTTGGAGCCTGTTGCTTGCCCTGCTGCTCTCGGCATCCTGCCTGCTGCGTCCGACCCTGCCGTTGGAACGGCCGGTCTACCGCTACCTCGCCGTGATCGACATTACCCAGAGCATGAATGTGCCGGATTACCGGGACGAGTCCATGCCCCGCGACCGCCTGGGTTACGTGAAACAGTCGCTGCGGCAGCTGCTGGCCGATCTGCCCTGTGGATCGGAATTGGGCTTGGGGCTGTTTACCACCCAGAACACCCAGATTCTGTTCGAACCCCTGGACGTTTGCGGGCACTACCCGGCCATCGACGACGCCCTGCAACACCTGGACTGGCGCATGGCTTGGGCCGCAGACAGCTTCATCGCCCATGGCCTGTATTCGGCGCTGGAACAAATGGCCGGGTGGAAAAAGCCGGTGCGGCTGGCCTTCTTCACCGACGGCCAGCAAATTCCGGAAGACCTGGAAATTCCACCCTATCGCGGCAACCGGGGCGCGATCACCGGGCTGCTGATCGGGGTGGGGGGAACCGAAGCGGTACCGATCCCTCGCTACGATCAGGACAACCGCCCCCTCGGCGACTGGCGAAAGAGTGATCTGGACGTCAGCCCCAACAACCAACTTCGGGCCGGGCCAACGGAGGGCCCCCTGTTGTCGCGGCTCGATGAGCAGCATCTGTCGCCCCTGGCGGCAGCCACCGGACTCGGCTACGCTCGCCTGACGACCGCAACCGGACTGGCCCATGCGCTAAAGCGGCCGGAACTCGCCGTCAACCTGAAGGTCGAGACCGACATGCGACCGGCCCTGGGGCTTGCGGCCCTGTTGGTCTGGTTAACCGGATACCTTCGGCGAAAGGAGGAATGAAGCCATGTCTTTCAGCAGCATCCTGATCTGGCTCGGCGCGGGACTGCTGGCGCTGGGGACAATCCTCAAATTCGCGCCCGGCGCCTTTTCCTGGTTCGGACACCTGCCGGGCGATCTCCGCATCGACGATGAAAACCGCCACCTGTTCGTTCCTGTCACATCCATGATCGTGGTAAGCCTTATACTAAGCTTGTTGCTGAACTGGTGGCTCAGGCGATAATCCATCCCGCCGGTTTCAGATTGGATTAATACAGGACCGGCACACTCCCGCCGGCTCGTTCTACCGTAACCGTTCCAACCCTAGGATTCACCCCTTGGCCACCATCGCTCCACCGGCGCCCGAAGCCACCACAGCCGAAATCCAGCTACCCACGGTGGCGACCGACCCCTATGCGCTGTTCGCCGACAGCCTCGTCCGCAAGGGCAAGGCTCGCGACAGCGAGATCAACCGCACCCGCCGACTGGCGGCCCAGACCGACGATCAGCCCTTGCCGGCCCTGTTGCTCAAGCTGGGGGTGGTGTCGGAACGGGACGCGGCGGAATCGCTGAAAGAGATCAGCGATCTGCCGTTGGTCGCGGCAACCGACTACCCCGAATCCTCCCCCCTGCCCGAGACCGTAGCGATCCGCTTCCTGAAGGAAAAGCACATCGTCGGGCTGGCGGCAACCGAAGACGGGTATGACGTGGCGGTCGCAGATCCGTTCGACCGGACGGCCCTCAATGCTCTGGTCCTGGCCTGCGGCAAGCCGGTTCGCGCCAAAGTCGGGCTGCCCTCGGAAATCGACCGGGCCATCGAGCAGCAACTGGGCTCCGGCAAGTCCCTGATGGGCCAGTTGGTGGACCATCTGGGAACCGGCGACGAGGAGATCGACGAGGCCGACGTCGAACACCTGAAAGACCTGGCCAGCGAGGCTCCCGTCATCCGCATGGTCAACCTGATCATGCAACGGGCGGTCGAATCGCGCGCCTCGGACATCCACGTGGAGCCGTTCGAACAGCAGCTCAAGGTGCGGTTCCGGGTCGACGGCGTGCTGAAGGAAGTGGAGGCCCCGCCGGTTCGCTCCACCGCGGCGGTCATCTCCCGCATCAAGATCATGGCCAAGCTCAACATCGCCGAGCGCCGATTGCCCCAGGATGGCCGCATCAAGCTGCAGGTGCAGGGAAAGGAACTGGACCTCCGCGTCTCCACGGTACCCACCATGTACGGCGAAAGCGTGGTCATCCGCCTACTCCACAAGGAAAGCATCAAGTTCGACTTCGCTTCCCTTGGATTTGACGGCGAAGCCCTCAGGAACTTCCTGGAAGTGCTGGAGTTGCCCCATGGCATCATCCTGATCACCGGTCCCACCGGCAGCGGCAAGAGCACCACCCTCTACACCGCCCTGCACAAGATCAACACCCCGGAGCGCAAGATCATCACCGTGGAAGATCCGGTGGAATACCAGCTGGAGGGCGTCAACCAGATCCAGACCAAGGCCCAGATCGGGCTCACCTTCGCCAGCGCGCTGCGCTCCATCGTGCGTCAGGACCCGGACGTCATCATGATCGGCGAAATGCGCGACCTGGAGACGGCCCGCATCGCCGTTCAATCGGCCCTCACCGGCCATCTGGTGCTCTCCACCCTGCACACCAACGACGCCGCCGGCGGGGTGACCCGATTGCTGGACATGGGGCTGGAAGACTATCTGTTGACCTCCACGGTCAATGGCATTCTGGCCCAGCGCCTGGTGCGCAAGCTCTGCCCCCACTGCAAGCAGTCCTACCCAGCGCTTCCGGAAGTCGTCTCGGAGCTGCGGCTGCGCCGCTTCCAACCGAGCGGCGAGGTCTTGCTCTACAAACCGGTGGGCTGCGAACAATGCGACGGTCTGGGCTACCGGGGCCGTTTGTCCATCCACGAATTCCTGTTGATGACCGACGAAATCCGCCGGCTGGTCATGACCCACGCCACCGCCCGCCAGATCGAAGAGGAAGCCCTCAAGGACGGCATGCTCACCATGTACGAGGACGGTCTGCGCAAATCCCTGGCGGGGCTCACCACCATCGAAGAAGTCATGCGGGTGACTTCGGACAGTTGATGACGTCGAGCCATCTACCATCCATCACCGGCAGTTCATCGAACACTATTTCAAGACAGATTCCCCAACCGGAAATCGGTCACGCCATTAATCTTTTGCTCGATAGCATGCTTATTTCATAATCGACCAGCACGATTTCCTATGACTTTTGACTTTGTCCGGGTAATCTGCGTCGTTAAATAAAGAGCCCCGGCCAATGAGGCAGAAGCGCATCGCCAATCCCATTCCGGGCCATTCCAGGACGCTAACTCCCTGACCATGCCCCTGTACTTCTACAAAGCCGTCGGCCGCGACGGCGAATCCATCGAGGCCGAACGCGAGGCGACCGACGAAACTGCCCTGCTGCTGGCACTGCAGAACGAAGGACTGTTGCCTATCCGCATCGTACCGGCATCGTCCAAACCCTTCGCGTGGCTGCGACTGGGGCGCGCCAAAGGCGCCATATCCCACAAAGAAATCACCCTGTTCACCCACGAGTTGCTGACCCTGCTGCAGGCGGGCCTGCCGCTCGACCGGGCGCTGAACACCCTGCTCGAACTGACTGCGACGCAAGCCAACCTCAACGCCCTGATCGGACGGGTGTTGGATTCGGTCAAGGGCGGCGCCCAGCTGTCAGACGCCCTCGAACAGCAATCCGGGGTTTTTTCCCGTTTCTATCTGAACCTGATCCGCGCCGGCGAGGCCGGCGGCGCCCTGGAGCTGGTGTTGGAGCGCCTGGCGCAGTATCTGGAACGGTCCAAGGAACTGCGCGACACCGTGACTACGGCGATGATCTATCCGGCGATCCTGGTGACATTGTCGGCTCTTTCACTGATTCTGCTGCTCACCTTCGTGGTACCGCAATTCACCGAGATGTTCGAGAGCGCCGGTAAGGAATTGCCCGTGCCAACCCAGGTCGTGGTAGGGGTCGCCGAGTTCCTGCGGGATTTCTGGTGGACCTTGCCGCTGCTGGTGGTGGCCGTCGCCAGCTTCTTCCGCGCCCAGCTCAACGATCCTGATCGCCGCATGGTATGGGACCGCCGCTTCCTGAAGATTCCGGGCGTCGGCGACCTGATCATCAAGGTCGAAGTGGCCAATTTCAGCCGTACCTTGGCGACCCTGTTGACCAACGGCGTGTCCCTGCTCACCGCCATGGGCATCGTCAAGGAGACTCTGGGCAACAAGGTGGTGGCCGACAAGGTCAATCTTGCCATCGAAAGCCTGAAACAGGGCGGCGGCCTGTCGGCGCCACTGATGGAAGCCGAGTTATTTCCCAGTTTGGCGTTGCAGATGATCAAACTGGGAGAGGAATCGGGCAAGCTGGACGAAATGCTGGACCGGGTCGCGATGACCTATGACAAGGAAATCCGCAACGCCATCCAGCGTTTGCTGGCACTGCTCGAACCCATACTCATCGTGGGTCTGGGCATCATGATCGGCGGCATCATCATCTCGGTGCTGATGGCGATATTGAGCGTCAACGACCTGGCATTCTGACGCGCCGTCAAAAAATCGCCGGCATCCATTAATTTCTGGTTAATATTGATCGGATAATTTCGTCAACTCTTTGCCTGCACTCAGATCACCCATGCGATACCAACAACGAAACCATCGTCACTCCCGCGGCTTTACCCTCATCGAACTGCTGGTGGTGCTGGCCATCATCGGCTTGCTGGCCGGCCTGGTCGGCCCCCAGGTCATGAAGCACTTGGGCGAATCCAAAACCAAGGCGGCCCGGCTGCAGATCGAGGAACTGGCTTCGGCGCTGGATATGTACCGCCTCGACGTGGGCCGCTATCCCGCCACCGATGAAGGCCTGCAGGCCCTGATCGAGGCACCCGGTAGCGCCCGCAACTGGAACGGACCCTACCTCCGCAAGAAGAAAGTTCCGGTCGACCCCTGGAACAATCCCTATCACTACACGGCTCCCGGTCAGCACGGCAAATTCGACGTTTTCACCCTGGGTGCCGACAATAGCGACGGCGGCGAGGGCGAGGATTCCGACGTGGTGAGCTGGGACTGAGCCACAGCACGCCCGGCTCAGGCATGATCCGGCCCGCTTCCCGCCTCCCGCCGCGCAACGACGGCGGCTTCACCCTGCTGGAAAAGATGGTGGTGCTGGTGGTGGCCGCCCTCATCGCCGCCGTCGCGGTGCCGACCTTTCAGCCCGCCATCGGCGCCATGCAACTGCGGGCGGACACCCAGGACATCGCCTCGGGATTGCGCCACGCACGCGGCGCGGCCTTGGCGAGCGGCAAGGAACAGACCTTTTACCTCGACGTGGGCAAACACAGTTACCGGCTCAGCGACCGCAAGAAGCCCTATCGGTTGCACGATTCGGTTCAGCTGGATCTTTTTACCGCCGAACAGGAAATGTCCGAGGAGAGCCAGGGCGGCTACATTCGTTTCTATCCGGACGGTTCCGCGACCGGCGGCCGGGTGACCTTGAAATCCGGCGCCCGCACCCTGGTGGTGGACGTCAACTGGCTGACCGGCGTCATTGCAGTCCGTGACCAGTCCGAACAGGCCGACAGTTAAGCCGCAGGCCGGCTTTTCGCTGCTGGAAACCCTGGTGGCGTTCACCGTGCTGGCGCTGTCCGTGGGCGTGCTGCTGCGCATCTTCGGCGGCGGTGCGCAGATGACGGGCAAGGCGGACGAACACGCACGGGCGGTGACCCTGGCGGAATCCCTGCTGGTGGAAAAAGCCTGCGAGGAGTGCGAATTGCCACCGGGAGAAACCGGCGGTGAATTCGACGAGCAATTCCGCTGGGTCATGCGTGTGGAACCCTACCAGCCGGAAGGCGATGCCTGGCCCGACAACCTTCCGGTCGAACCTTTTTGGGTGCAGATCACCCTGGAATGGGGCGAGACCGAGCAACCCCAGACCTTCGGCCTCGGCACCCTCCGGGTCAGGACCAAGAACCGCCCCGGGGGAAGCCCCATGGGGCCGCGCAGCGCATTACCTTATGATCACGGTTGAATCGTCGCGATGCCCAGGCAGCTGGCCGTCCGTTGACCGCGGCAGACGGAGCGGCTCCGCGAACTCCAAGCTGCAAGGCGGCTTCACCCTCATCGAGGTACTGATCGCCGCGGTGCTGCTGGCGGTCATGATGTCCTTGCTGCTGAGCGCCTTCCGGGTGGCGGCGAGCACCTGGGAAAAAGGCGAGCGCAAGGCCGAGCAAGTCAATCGCATGCTGGTGGTCACCAATTTTCTTCGTAGCTACGTCGGCGGGGCGGTACCGGTCATGGAACCGCCCAACACCAAGCTGGCAGGCGCAAGGCCGAGGGCACTATTCCGGGGCGATGCCGAACACCTGCTGTTCGTCGCGTCCATCCCGGCACAGGCGAAGGGCGGGTTTTACCAGTTCCAGCTCTATATTTCCGGCGACGAGCACCACGACCTGCGGGCGTCCATACGCCCGCTGCCGCAACTCAAGGCCGATGCCCCGGAGCCTGAGCCCATCGATGACGTGGCCGTGGTGGAAAACGTGGAATCGGTCCGCTTCAGCTATTTCAACAGCGACCCGCAAGGTCGCATGGAAACCCAACCGCGCACCGAATGGCCGCCGCAGGACATGGGCGATGGCACCCCGCCCCGGCCCATGCCCACCCTGGTCCGCATCGAAATCCAGCCCAGCGGCGAAGATCCGTGGCCGCTCATCAGCATCGAACCGCGGGTGGATGCGCTGCGATGAGGCCCATTAACCGTAGCGCTGGCGGATCTGAACCGGGATTTGCCTTGGTGACCGTGCTTTGGGCTATCGCCTTGCTGGCCATCATGGCCGGCAGCTTTTCCATGACCCTGCAACGGGACGGCCGGCTGGTGCGCTATAACCAGGACCGCGCGACCGGTTTGGCGCTCGCCGACGCTGGCGTACACTATGCATTGATGATGCTGAGCCTGCCCGACCCGCACAAGCGCTGGCGCAGCGACGGTACCCTTTACCGTCCGAACCTGCCGGGAGGGAAAGTGCGCATCCGCGTCTTTGACGAGGCCGGCAAATTCGACATCAACGCGGCGCAGGAACCCACTCTGCGCGCCTTGCTGAACAAAGCCCTCGGGGGCAACCAGGATCAGGCCGACCGGCTGGCCGCGGCTATACTGGACTGGCGCGACCCGGACGACCTGGTGCATCTCAACGGCGCGGAGGAAACGGAGTACAAGCAGGCCGACAAGGGATACGGGCCGCGCAATACCAACTTTCAAGCCCTGGATGAATTACAAATGGTGTTGGGCATGACACCCGCCATATACCAGCGTCTGGAACCCGTGCTCACCATTTACAGCGGGCAGGACGGCATCAACCCCAACAAGGCTTCGCTTGAAGCACTGCTGATGCTGCCGGGTGTGGACGAGGCCATGGCCCGCTCTTTCATCGAACAGCGCCGGACGGCGCTGCCGGGGGTGCCGGTTCCTTTTCCACTACAGATCCCACCGGGCGGCCCCCGGATCACGGGCGGCGGCGACAATGCCTACACCATTTATGCCGAATCACTCACCGAATCAGGCCAATTTACCGGGGTGCGGGCGGTCGCCAGACGCCAGGCCACCGGTCATTCGCCGTACACTTTCCTCAGCTGGAAACAGCTGCGCTCGTCCTACGTGGAACTGCCCGACGATGAGCGCCTCGACGAAAGCCACTAGCAGGATATCAAGGTGAAGCTGGAATCCACGATCGACCGGGAACTGAATCGGTTTTTCCAGTGGTGGGGCGGCGAACTGGCCTCGCTGCTGCCGGAAAAGCTGCGGGAAATCTTCAGCAGCAAGCGTCCCAAGCTCATTCTGGCCCGTACCGAAGAGGGCGCCGCGCTATCGCTGGCGGTCCATGGCGAGACCCGATTCCTGGGGGTCTTTCCGTTGGATTATGTGGTACGGGAAGGCGAGTCACTGTTTAAGGAACATCCCGATCTGATCGGCGCAGAACGCGTCCTGTTGCTGCCCGCCGAACACTACCTGCAGCAAACCATCAAGCTGCCGGCGGCTGCCGAGGAAAACCTCACCCAGGTGGTGGCCTTCGAACTGGATCGCTGGACTCCTTTCAAGGCTGATCAGGTCTATTTCGGCACCCGGATCGGCGAACGGCTGCAGGATACCCGGCAGATC